>JAGNIJ010000043.1:22542-36624 GCA_018001225.1 Kiritimatiellia bacterium
GTCCAGTACCACATCAACATGAAGCCCGGCGACATCGGGCGCTATGTCCTGCTGCCTGGCGACCCGGGCCGCGTGCCGAAGATCGCCTCGTTCTTCGACGACGCGAAGGAAGTCACCTTCAACCGAGAGTACCGCACGTACACGGGCACGGTCGACGGGATCAAGGTCTCGTGCACGTCGACGGGCATCGGCTGCCCCTCGACCGCGATTGCCATCGAGGAACTCGTCAAGATCGGCGCGGACACGTTCATCCGGATCGGCACCGCCGGCGCGCTGCAGCCCGAGATCAAGCTGGGCGACCTGTGCATCACCACGGCCTCCGTGCGCGAGGAAGGCACCACGCGCCAGTACGTGCCGTTGAGCTACCCCGCCGTCGCGAACTTGGACGTCACCGTCGCGCTGCGCGAGGCGGCGAAAAAGCTCGGGTACCGCCACCACTGCGGCATCGGGCACTGCAAGGACGCGTTCTTCATCGAGGGCGACGAGGGCCTGCCGCTGGCCGCCGAGAACAAGAACAAGTGGGATGCCTGGTACAAGTCCAACGTGCTGTCCACGTCGATGGAAGCGGCCGCGCTCTTCGTGGTCTCGTCCATCCGCCGCGTGCGCGCGGGCGAGGTGCTGGCGATCATCGGGCTGACCTACGAGGACAAGCCCATCGTCGCCAAGGTCGGCATCGAGGACGCGATCAAGACCGCCATCGAGGCCGTGAAGATCCTGGCCCGGCAGGACGGGGTCGCGAAGTGAAGCAGTGCTCGCTGGCGCAGCTTCCCGAGCCGGAGCGGCGGCTGGTCCTCGAGGCCGTCGCCGCCCGCCGGAAGGCCTACGCCCCCTACTCCAACTACAAGGTCGGCGCGGCGCTGCTGGACGAAAAGGGCGTGATCCACTCCAGTTGCAACGTCGAGGGCGCGGATTACACGCTGACCACGCACGCGGAGATGGGCGCGATCAACGCCATGGTGCGGTCCGGCGTGCTCCGCCTGAAGATGATGGCCGTCGCGGTCCAGGGCGGGATCGGCTGGGGCATGCCGTGCGGGCTGTGCCGGCAGAAGATCCGCGAATTCGCCGCCGGAACGGATGTCCCGGTGCTGGGGATCAAGCTGGACGAGAAGGAGGAGATCTTCGAGATCTGGGCCTCCACCCTCGAGGAACTGCTGCCCTACTCGTTCGGGCCGGAACACTTGTAGCTCCGGCGCTCCGCCGCCGGAGTTGCACGAGATGTCTCTTTCCGCCGACGGAGCGGCGGAACTACAGTATCTCCACCCCGATATCGTTTTTTGCCGCCTGCGTCACCGGCTCCGCCGCGACCTGCTTGTACGTCGGCAGCACCCGGTAGTACACCTGCAGCGAAAGCGCGGCGAGGGTCGTGCTGTAGACGGGGCCCAGGTGCGCCTCGCTGCCCGCGCCGCCGCGCGCGCCGGCGGGCGAGGTCCAGCTCCCGTCCTCGTTCTGGTGTCGTACCAGGGTCTTCGAAAACTGACCGTTCCACCGCGCCCAGGCCATTCCGCCCTCGTGAAAGTGGGTTTGCGTCAGGTAGTACCAGGCGTACATCGGCCACTCGCCCGGCTCCTCCCAGTCGCAGGCGGCAGCCCCCATGGCCCGGAAGGCGGAATCCACGGCGCCGGATTTTCCCCGGCCCAGCAGTTGCAGGCACAGCGACGCGATCGCGGTGATCGAGTCGGTCTTGTGCGAGGTGCGATCCGTGTAATAGAACCGGCCGGTCTCCGGATCGCGGGCCGCGAGAAGATCACTCGTTGCGCGATCCAGGGCTTCCGCCAGGCCCGGTGTCTCCGCCCCCGCGATCCGGGCGGCCTTCAGGGCCTGGATCTGCCAGCCGGCGACCGACGTGTCGCGGCGGCCCGCCTTGGCATAGCGGTAATCCCAGCCGCCGCCCGGCTGCTGCCCGGCGACAATCACGCCGACGGCCTTTTCCATCGCCGGGCGCATGTCCGGGATACGCGTCATGCCGTACGCCTCGCTGACCGCGTACGTCGCGATGGCATGCACGTAGGGCGCGGCCTGCCCGTCGCTGCTGTGGAACTGCCCGGCCTCGTTCTGCTGTGTCATCAGGAAGCGCATCGCCTTCCCCACGGTCTCCCCGTAGGCGTCCGAGGACAGCGTCTCGCCGTGCGCGAGGAACGTCAACAGGCCCAGGCCGGTCATCGCGGGCTTGTTGGGGCCCCAGGACCCGTCCGGCGCCTGGTTCTTTTTCAGCCATTCCAGCGCCTTCACGACGGAAGGCTCCGAGGAGCCCCCGCCCGCGTAGCTGGCGATGCCGTTCAGCCGGCCGTCGCCGCTTCGCCCCGCATACATCTTCGGAATGATCAGCAGGCTGGGCACGTCGTCCAGGATCGCGAGGGTTCCCGGGTCCTGCGGCCGGCTCATCCAGTCTTCGGCCTTGAAATCAGGCGGTGGCTCCGCGGAAGGCTCGTCAGGTTGCGCGGGCATGTCGACGGGCGTGGCAGGCAAATCATCCCAAGGCGTATCGTCGGGCGGCTCGGGATCATCCGGGGGCGGAGGCGTGACCGGCAGGTAGGTCACGGCGAATTCCTCGACCTCGCGCGGCGGTTCGCCCACGACGAGCTTGAACAGGAGAAGGACGACCAGGACATGCAGGAGCATGGACCCCGTCGGTCCCCAGACGTGGCTGATGATTCTCCGAACACGCTGCCAAGTTCGATGGTTCATACCGTGGCCCTCCGAACTCGCCTACGACGGCGGGGGACACGCGGTTGACGCCATTCGGTGGCACGGGCGTCCCGCCCGTGTTTCCCGGCCGGGACGGCCGGGCCACTTACTCTAATCCATCGAATCCAGGCGCTGTTTGATGAACGCCCGGACGGCGGGCAGCTTGGCGTTGACGTACTGCCGGATCTTCGCGGACGGGCGGATGCGGTTGAAGGCGAAAAGGCACGAGGGCTGGAGCGCCACCGGGGGCAACCCCTCCTCCGCCGCCATCCGGTGCACGTCCGCGTCCAGGGCCTCGTACAGCGGATGGACGTACCGGACCCCGAACGACCGGGCGAGGCGCCCGGCGGGCGTCATGTACTCGCCGGTCTGTTCCGGGTAATAGATCTGCTCGCGCCGGAACCCGTCCGCCAATTCGCGCAGCCCGCGTTCGCGGCACAGCAGGAGGGCCTCGGCCAGCATCGCGAGCTTGCACCCGCAGCAGACCAGCGTCCCGTATTTCTTCACGTCGGGCTCCAGCGATTGGATCGCCAACCGGTGGAACAGGTCCTTGACGTCCCGCTGCTCCCAGTGAACGAGCGCGCCGAACTTCTCGCGGAGCAGGCCGGCCCGGTACCGGGCCATGTCCATCATGCTCTCGGCGCCGTTGTAGCAGGTCAGCAGCGCCACCGGCCGTTTCCGGCGCAGGTAGTGGATCGCGACGGCCATGCTGTCCGCGCCGCCGGAGAAGAGGAGGGCTGCCCCGGGCTTCTTCTTCATACCAAACCGTTTCACGTCCATACGGGCTCGCGTAGCTCGCCCCTCCACGCCGAAAGGTGGCACGTGGAGGGCGGAGCTCTGCGAGGCCGTCAGGCCGGCAGGTCCTTGACGTTCACCAGCTTGCCGTGGCTGATCACGTGCAGCGGCTCGCGGTGGTACCAGAGCGCCTCGTATACGGTCGGGGCGTCGAGCACGACCAGGTGCGCGGGCGCGCCTTCCTTGACCGCGAAGTTCTTCACATTGATCGCCTTCGCCGGCGCCGTGGTGATCATGTCGTAGATCGTCTCCATCTCCGGGAACGTGGTCATCCACAGCAGGTGCACGTTCAGGAACGCGACCTCGAGCATGCTGTTCTGGCCGAAGGGATAGTACGCGTCCGCGATGTCGTCCTGGCCGAGGCACACCAGGTTGCCCTCCGCCAGCAGCTCCTTGACCCGGGCGTGGAGCGGGCCCGTGTGCGGGTCGCTGACGACGCCCATGCCGGCCTTGCGGAGCAGCGCGGCGACCTTGCGGAAGTACGGCTCGGGGTACATGCACATCGCCCGCGCGTGGTGCGCCAGGGAGCGGCCGGTCCGGCCGGTCTCGATGGTCTTGAGGGCCAGCATCTCCAGCGTCCGCAGCCCCGGGTCGCCCGCGTCGTCCACGAGCATCGAGAGGTCCGCGTCGTAGGCCTGGGCGATCTTGGCCATCTCGTCCACGTGCTTCTGCGAGTCCGCGTTCGTGTACTCGATCCACGGGATGCCGCCGACGACGTCCGCGCCGAGGTCCATCGCCTGCCGGATCAGGTCCACCGTGCCGGGCTCGCGGACGACGCCGTCCTGCGGGAAGGCGACCACCTGGACGTCCACGATGCCCTTGAACATATCGCGGGCCTTGATCAGGGACTTCACGCCGATCAGCTTGGCCTTCGAATCCACGTCCGCGAACGCGCGGATGTGCGTGTTGCCGTTGCGGGCGGCGTGCGCGAGGGCCCGGAGGACGTTCGGGACGATCCACTTCTCGTCATACTTGTCCTTCACGCGCGCGGCCAGCTCGATGGCCGTCATTGCCGCGCCCATGCTTTCGCCGTGGTAGGCGGAGAGCGCCTTGGTGTCCTGCAGGGCCAGCGTGTAAACCTTGCACAGGTGCAGGTGGGTGTTCACGTAAGACTCGGTCACCAGCCGCCCGCCGGCATCGATGACCTTGCCCGCCCGGCCCGCGATCTTCGCGGCGATCTTCGCGATCACGCCCTTCTCGATCGCGATGTCCACCAGCCCCTTCTTCCCCCGCAACTGCGCCTTCCGGATAATCAGCTCGTATGCCATGGCCAGGTTCCTCCCTTTCCTTGTGTTGTTGCTTAAGCTTTTGCCGCTTTCTTCAGGTACTCCCGCGCCAGTCGGGCGCCCTCGAAGATGGCCTCGTAGCCCGTGCAGCGGCAGAGATGGATCTCGAGGGCGTCGAGGATCTCGTCGTCCGTGGCGTCCGGCTTCTTGCTGAACAGCGCGTAGAGCCGCAGGACGATGCCGGGCGTGCAGTAGCCGCACTGCACCGCGCCGGCGTCCACCAGCGCCTGCTGGATCGGGTGCAGCTGGCCCACGCCGCCCGAGAGGCCCTCGATGGTGACGACGTGCCCGTCCTTGTACTTGGCCAGGCCGGTGATGCAGCTCTGCACGGCCTCGCCGTTGAGCACCACGGTGCACGCGCCGCAGCTCGCGTCGTCGCAGCCGCGCTTGGCGCCGGTCAGGTCGAGCTTGTCGCGCAGCACGTCGATCAGCCGCTCCCAGCCCTCGACGTCCACGGTCCGCGGCACGCCGTTGACGGTCAGGTTGATTTTTTCAGCCATGGTCGTTCTCCCGTGGTTCAGGCTTTCCCGCCGGCGGCCTTGGCCTCCAGCGCCTTCTTAACCTTGTCCGGCGTGACCGGCAGCTCGGTGAACTCCACGCCGATCGCGTCCTGGATCGCGTTCAGGATGCAGGGCGCGACGCCGACGAGCGGGTGCTCGCCGATGCCGCGCGCGCCGAACGGCCCGACCACCGCCGGGGTCTCGACGCATACCACCGTCTGCTTCGCCGGCCGGTCCTTGATGGTCGGGAACCTGTAGCGGCCGAAGAACGGGTTCAGGCACTTGCCGTCCTTGTCGAACTTCAGCTCCTCGTGCAGCGTCGAGCCGATCGCGATCATCACGCCGCCGACGATCTGCCCGCGGATCTGTTTCGGCTGGATCACGCGCCCGACGTCGAAGGACGAGGCGAAGTGATCGATGAGCACCTTGCCCGTCGCCTTCTCGATCCGGAGGTCGCAGGCCTGCGCACCGAACGTGTACTCCACGCCCGCGCTGCCCTGCCCGGTCTCGGGATCGAGCCCCGAGTAGCGCGGCAGCCGGCAGTCCGCCGTCGTCTGGACCACTTCGCCGATCGTGATGCCGTCGCCGGTGATGTAGCCGTGGATCAGCCGGGGCACCTCGACGCGGATGCCGGGATCGGACTTGAGGAAGACGAACTCGCCGTCGTAGTCCAGCATGTCCTCGTCGCACTTCAGCACCTGGCCGGCGGTCCGCTTGAGCACGGCGATCGCCTTTTCCGCCGCGCGGACGACCGCGCGCCCGCCCTGCGTGGTGAACATCGAGCCGATGGTCTGCCACTCCCACGGCGAGAACTGCGTGTCGATCTCCGTGTAGACCCGGATGCGCTCGGGCGGGATCTTCAGCGCCTCGGCGGCGACCAACCGGACGACGTTGCGCAGGCCCTGCCCCACCTCGGCGCCGCCCATGTTGATGCAGACGCTGCCGTCCGGGTTCATCTTGAGGTAGCAGCCCTTGGAGGAGAACGGCGCGCCCTTGGGCGACTTCATCACCGCGACGAACCCGCGGCCGTAGTAGAACTGCTCGTCCTCCTTCGGCTTGGGCTTCTCGAACACGGCCTTCTTGACGTGCTCCACGCAGGCGCGGACGTCGCCGTTGGTCTTCCACAGCTTCTCGCCCAGCGAGGTGGTCTTGCCCTCGCCGAGGTAGTTCTTCTCGCGCAGCGCGAACGGCGACATCTTGAGCTTGCGCGCGAGCATGTCCATCAGGCGCTCGACGCCGAACTGGCCCTCCTGGTGGCCGTAGCCGCGGAACGCGCCGATCGGCGGCGTGTTGGTGTAGGTCAGGAAGGACTCCATGAAGCAGTTCGGGAACTCGTACGGGCCGGTGCAGTTGTGCGTCGCGCCGATGCAGACGTGGATGCCCGTGTCCGCGTAGGCGCCGGTGGAGTGGTAGAGCGTCGCCTGGATCGCCGTCAGGGTCCCGTCCTTCTTCGCGCCCAGCTTCATTTTGGTCCGGATGCCGTGGCCCATCAGTGTGCTGATGAGGTCCTCCTTGCGCGTGGCGACCCACTTGACCGGCCGGCCCGGCACGAAGCTGGCGATGAAGGCGATGGTTTGTTCGACCGTGATGTCCGACTTGTAGCCGAAGCACCCGCCCAGCTCGGGGATGTGCACGCGCACCTCGGAGATCGGCCGGTTGTAGACCCGCGCGACCTCGTCGCGGATGACGAACGGGCAGATGGACGACGACCAGATCTCGATCAGGCCGTCCTCGTGGAACCACGCGATCGCCCCGTGCGGCTCGATGGCAGAACACGACCCGAAGGGGTAGTTGAACTCGCCCTCGACCGTGACCTCGGCGTCGGCGAAGCCCTGCTTCACGTCGCCCTTCACGAGCTTGTAATAGTTCGCGATGTTCGTCCCGGCCTTCGGACCGAGGCCCGGCAGGTGCCAGAAGTCGCCGCTGTCGGGATGGATCAGCACGGCGTCGGGCTTCAGCGCGTCGCGGGCGTCCACGTAGACCGGGAGCGGTTCGTAGACGGGCTTGATCTTCTTCACCGCCTCGCGGGCGTGGTGGGCGCTGTCCGCGATGACGGCCGCGACGGCCTCGCCGATGTGTCGGACGCGGTCGCCGGCCATCGGGGTGAAGTCGCGGATGTTGTCGCCGTAGCGGTAGTTCTGCCCCTGGGCCGTGACCACCTTGACCACGCCCGGGCACTGCTCGGCCTCGGACGTGTCGATGGACACGATCTTCGCGTGGGCGACCGTCGGCCGCAGGATGGCGCAGTGCAGCATCCCGGGGAGCTTGAGGTCGGCCAGGAACTTGGCCTTGCCGGTGATCTTGGCCGTGGCGTCCGGCCTCAAGATGTCCTTGCCGATATATTTGAACTCCATGGAGTTCCTCCTCATTTTGCGTGGGCGATATTTTACCCCTTTGGGCCGGCGATGTGTATCGAAATTTATCGCCACCCGTCCCCGGCTTTAGCTTTGTACAAGATGCCCATTTATGGGTAAACATGTACTGAACAGGCAGGGAAAGGGGGCGGCCTTCCGGTAAAGAAAGGCCGCGCGGGTCTGCCCCCCCCGCCCAGGTCTTCGAGGTGCAGCCATGAACCTTGTCAGCCGCCATGTCCGGGTCGCCGGGACCATGATCCTCTTGTCGCTGCCGTGGACGTTCAAGGTGCGGGGCTCGACGGCCCCGCTGGCCAGGGAAGACGAGAGCGTCAGCGGGACGGTGACCGATCCCGTGGAACAGGACTTCTCGGAAAGAGCGCCGGGGAGCCCGCGCGAGATCACCGAAACGGCTCCGCCCCGCGTTCCGCCCGAGTCCATTCACCAGGCGGAAGCCGAGTACTACCGGCAGTTCGACGCCCGGACGGAAGCGGATTGGAACGACGTGCAGCGCACGTTGAGTGTCGAGCCGGCCCCTGCGCGCACGCCGACCGCGCGCACGGGCGCCTCGCAGCCCGGACCTTACACGCTCCAGAAGGAAGTCTTCGGCTGGTTCCCGTACTGGGAGGGATCGGACTACACCAATTTCACCTTTTCCCTGCTCTCCACCATCGCGTACTTCGACTACGAGGTCAACGCGGGCACCGGCTACGCGGTGACGATGAACAGCTGGTCGAACACACCGCTCGTTTACTGGGCGCATTCCAACAGCGTGGATGTGGTCCTCTGCGCCACGCTGATGAGCAACCACGCGGCCTTTTTCGGCAGCGCGGCGGCCCAGAGCAACCTGATCAACGAGCTGGTCCGCGTCGTCCAACTGCGCAGCGCCGACGGGGTGAACATCGACTTCGAGGCCATCGCGTCCGGCTACGCCGAAGAACTGACCCGCTTCATGAGCAACCTGACCGTCCGCATGCACAACGACGTGCCCGGGTCCCAGGTCTCCATCTGCCTGCCCGCGGTGGACTGGAGCAGCAACTTCGACGTCGCCGAGTACGAGGGGTTTCTCGACAAGTGCATCATCATGGGCTACGACTACTCGTGGAGCACGGACACGCAGGCCGGCCCGGTCGCGCCGCTGACGGGAAGCGCCATTTTCAGCTCGTGGTGCGTTCAGAAATCCGTCAGCAACTACCTCAACCTCGGCCTCTCCCCCGGCAAGCTGCTTCTCGGCTGCCCCTACTACGGGTTCGACTGGCCGACCGTTTCCTACGCCCTCCATGCCGACACAACCGGCTCGGGCACCTCGCGGAGCTATCCCTCCGCGGAATCCTACGCCGACATGTACGGCTACAACTGGGACACCAACTCGCTGACGCCCTACGTGCTGTACGGCACCTACCGGCAGCTCTGGTACGACGACACGAACAGCCTCGGACTCAAGTACGACTTCGCGAACTTCAAGGACCTCGCCGGCATCGGCATCTGGTCGCTCGGCAAGGACGACGGCACCTCCGATCTGTGGGACCTGCTGGCCGTGAAATTCGCGGGCGAGGCGGACTGGCAAAGCCAGAACCCGGGCACGACGGCCTCGTTCTACGGCGTGGACGCCCTGACCGGCCAGTGGGCCGCCGTGGGCGCAGGCGGGGCGATCTCCACCTCCGCCGACGACGGGCTGAACTGGACCTCCCGCGTCTCCGGCACCGGCAGCCTGCTGCTGAACGTCGTCGGGGGCGGCGGCCTGTGGGTCGCCGTCGGGGACACGGGCACGGTGGTGACCTCGTCCGGCGGGTCCACCTGGACGACGCGCTCGACGCCGACCAACGCCATGCTGCGCGGGGTCGCCTACGGTAACGGCGCGTACGTGGCGGCCGGCGCCGGCGGCGTCATCCTGCGCTCGACGGACGGCTCGACCTGGACGACGCAGGCCTCGGGAACGACGAACACGATCCAGGGCGTGAACTACGTCGGGAGCCTGTTCGTCGCCACCGGCGAAAACAGCGTCCTGCTGACCTCGGCCGACGGCATCGCCTGGACCGCGCGCACGTCGAACGCGGGGGGCTGGCTGCTGGACGCGGCCTACGGCAACGGCGCCTACGTGGCCGTGGGCATCGGGTCGCGCGTCGTCACGTCGCCGGACGGCACAACGTGGACCCGCCAGACCAACGGCCTCCCGTCGGCCAGCGCAAACCTCTACCGCGTGGCCTTCGGCAGCGGGCAGTTCGTCGCCGTCGGCCAGGGCGGCGTCATCTGGGGCTCGACGAACGGGGCGGATTGGACCGCCGAAAACTCCGGCACGACCAACTTCCTGCGCGGCGTCGCGTTCAGCAACGGCCTCTTCATGGCCTCGGGCTACAACGGGACGATCCTGACCAAGGGGGCGGGCGCGCCGTCCGTCGAGATCGAGACGCCGGGCGCCACCGTGCCCAACGACACGTCCAGCCAGACCGTCACCGGCGCGGCCAATGCCTACGTCGTGGGCACGATGCGCTGGACCAACAGCCTGGGCGGGAGCGGGACCTTCGCCGCGGCGGCCGGCTGGTCGTTCGCCGCCTCGCTCTCGGTCGGGACCAATCTCCTCACGGTCACCGGCACGAACGCGGCGGGCGCGTCCGCCGGCGACACCGTGACCTTCATCCGGGCGGCGGCGGCGGGCGGCGGCGGCTCGGGTTCGGAATCCACCGCCGCGGCGCAGCCGGGCGGCGCGTTGAGCGATGTGATCGTCTACACCAGCGCCGGGCACGGGTTCGCGTACAGCACGACCTACGGGTGGATCACGGGCCGGGGCCTGGACAACCAGGTGGTCGAGGATATCGGCAACATTGACCAGCTCAACTACTTCGCCGACTACTGCTTCAAGGCCGGGGCCACGGTGGTCCCCTTCCGGCCGCTGGGCAACCAGACCAACGAGGTGGTGCTGGATAACACCAACTCCGCCCGCGTCACGTTCGGCGGGACCTGGAACGACAGCACGTCGACGGTCTACTACGGCGACGCCGGCGCCACGCCGTACCGGTATGCCTACATCCACGCCACCGCGACCACGGCCTGGGCGATCTACCGGCCGAACCTCCCCGCCTCCGGATTCTACCCGGTCTACACGTGGGCCCGCAGCGGTTCGGACCGCGTGAAGCAGTTGTACCGGGTCTATCACTCCGGCGGCGTGACGGACGTGCGCGTCAACCACCGCCGCGTCGGCCTGGGCTGGGTCTGGCTGGGCACCTACTACTTCGACGCCGGGACCAACCATAGCGTGAACATCTCGAACTACGCGCCGGACGGCTACCTGTCCACGGACGTCGTCATCGCCGACGCCATCCGGTTCGGCAACGGCATGGGCGACGTGGACCGAGGCGCCGGCGTTTCGGGCCTGGAACGCGAACTGGAAGCCTCCCGCTACTGGGTGCAGCGAATGGTCGGCCAGGACATGTCCTCCACGCTGTACGACCTGGCGGGCTACGACGACAACAGCGACAACGTCGGCGCGCCCAACCGCATGGCGGCCGAGATGAACCGCGAGGCCGACGGCGGGTATTTCGACCGCATCTACCTCGGGTTCCACTCCAACGCCGGCTCGGGGGCCGGCCGCGGCCCGATGGGCCTGTACGACACGCGCTTCTCGGCGCCGTTCAGCGGCATGCAGCAGGTCTATGCCACGAAGGTCGCCGTGGAACTGACCAACGACCTCGGGTACGGCCAGGGCGGGGTCTGGTTCCCGGACTTGTACACCAACAACTCCGCGAACCTGTACGGGGACATGTACGGGGAGATCTTCGGCGCCATCGTCTCCAACGAGATGAGCTCGACGATCATCGAGGTGGCCTTCCACGACAACCTCTATGATACCTACCTGCTCCGCTGCCCCTCCGCGCGGCGCGTGATGGCCATGGCCTCCTACCAGGCCATCGTCAAGTACTTGAGCGCCAGCAATCCCGCCATCGCCTCCGTCCTGCTGCCCGATCCGCCGACCCACGTCAGCGCGGCCAACAGCGGCGAGGGCGCGGTGACGCTGACCTGGCAGGCCCCGGTGACGAACAAGGCGGGCGGCTCGGCGGCCACCGGCTATATCGTCTACCGCTCGACCAACGGCTTCGGGTTCGGCAATCCCGTCACGGTGTCCGGCGCGGCCACGCTGTCGGCCACGCTGACCAACATGACCGCGGGACAGCTCTGCTACTTCCAGGTGTGCGCGACCAACGCGGGCGGCGAGTCGCTGGCGTCCAAGACCGTCGGCGTGCGCGTGTCGCCGGCGGGCTACGCCACGCACCTGGTCGTCAACGGGTTCGAACGCAACGAGCGGCGCCTGACCCCCACGCGGTACTACGCGTACAACATCGGCGGCGACGTCGCGCGCGTGATCCAGCGCACGATCAACTCCCAGGACTACGTCATCCAGCATGGGTCCGCCATCGCCGCCGGGGGCCGCTACTTCGACTCGTGCGACAATGACGCCGTCGCCGGCGGGGACATCGCCCTCTCCGACTACTTCGCCGCCTACTGGATCCTCGGCCGCGAGTCCACCGCCGACGAAACCTTCTCCACGGCGGAGCAAACCCTGGTCACCGCGTTCCTGAACGCAAGCAACCGGCTGTTCGTTTCCGGTACGGAGCTGGGCTGGGACCTGCAGCAATACGGGGCCGCCTCGGACAAGGCCTTCTGCTCCAACTATCTCAAGACCGCTTACGTGGCGGACGACGCGGGCACCAACGTCGCGGCCGCGCGCGCCAGCGGCGTGTTCGGCGGGCTCGCGAACCTGGTGTTTGACTACACGGGCACCGGCCCCGTCTACCGGGCCTCCTACCCGGACACGCTGGCCGCGGCCGGCTCGCCCGCCTCGACGGCCGCGCTGGTTTACGGAACCTCCGCGGGCGGCGCCAGCGCGGCGGCACTGTCCTTCAGCAACCAGTACCGCCTCGTCATCATGGGCTTCCCGTTCGAAACCATCCTGGACGCCTCCCTCCGCACCAACCTGATGAAGCGCACGCTGACGTTCTTCGGCGACGCGCCCGCGGACAGCCCGGTGCTGGACATCACGAGCGGCAACGCCACGGTGGCCTACGCCACGGCCTCGGCCACGGTCAGCGGGACGAACAACCCCGCCGTCGTCGGCGAGCTGACCTGGACCAATACGCTCACCGGGAGCACGGGCGCGGCCGCCGCCGCCCCCTCGTGGAGCATCGCCGGCATCTCCCTGGCGGTCGGGACCAACGTCATCACCGTCCGCGGGACCAACCTGTTCGGGCAGGCCGGCTCCGACTCCGTCTCCATCGTCCGCGAACCGGCCGCGGGCGGCGGGAGTTTCGTCTTCGAAGATGACTTCGAGGATGGCGACCTCGCCGGCTGGACCGAGGGCACGCCGGGCCACTGGACCAACACTACGTCCGGCGCGATCACGGGCGCCCGCTCGCTGAAGCACAACCTCTCCGGCGTCGAGTCCACGAGCTACATCTACGCACAACCTGTCTACTCGCTGTCCGGAACACAGACGGTCTGGCAGTTTAACCTGAAGAACGGCAACTGGGATCCGTCCGCCGACAACCGTTTCTGGGTCTACCTCGCCGCCAACGAGGCCGATCTCGGCGGGGCCACCGTGGACGGCTACGCGGTGGGCATAAACCTGACGGGCTCCTCGGACACCGTGACCCTGTGGCGCGTCGCCAACGGCGCCGCCGCCTCGGCCCTTGTCCAAGCCTCCCTGGATTGGAACACCTACACCACCGGCGGCATCCGGGTTTCCCGCTCGGCTTCCGGCCTCTGGGAACTCCTGGTCGACGCCGATGGCGGGTTCGACAACCTGGTCTCCGCCGGCACGGGTACGGACACGACGTACTCGGACACGACCTGCTTCGGCCTGTACTTCGACTTCACGTCCACCCGCGCCGGGTACCTGTGGATGGACGATGTCCGCATCTGGCAGACGAACAGCGTGGGCGAGGATGCCGACGGGGACGGCATGGCCGACTGGTGGGAGAACCTGCACTTCACCAACGGCGTCGCCGCCCTGCCGGGTGACGACGCGGACGGGGACGGCGCGCCCAACTACAACGAATTCATCGCCTTCACCGTCCCGACCAACCGCACTTCGGTCTTCGAACTGACGAGCCCCTCCAATGCCGCGGGCGGCGTGTTCTACTTCACCTGGCCCAGCGCGACGGACCGGGTGTACACCGTGCGCATCGCCACCAACCTGCTCAACTCGTTCACGGACTGGTCCAACAACATCGCGGCCACGCCGCCCGCCAACATCTTCCGCGATGCCGTCCACACGAATGAGCAGCGCCTGTTCTACAACGTCAACGTGGACTATCCCGGCGCGCCCTGACGTTCCCGGAAAATAGCTGTCGCGGTGCGATCAAAGTTTCCGGCTGTGCGGTCAAAGTTTCCGTTTTGAGGGGGGGGTACTGGCGGGCCAGAGCAGTTCATGGTTAGATGAGAGGGTGTGAAGCAGGATAGGGCTCTGCGGGA
>JAGNIJ010000044.1 GCA_018001225.1 Kiritimatiellia bacterium
GCGCGTACATCCAGCGCGGCATCAGGTAGGGCACCAGGACGAGGGCCCACGCGCGGCTGTTCTCCAGTGGCGCCGCCGCCAGGATGGAGCGCAGGGCCGCCACCGCGCCGGGCGCCAGCAGGAAGAGGACCGACAACCCGCCGCACAGGCGGGCCTCGATCACAACCATCCCGTCGCCGAACAGTCGGCCCGTTTCCTCGGCCAGCCGGTTCAGCGCCAGCAGGCCGCCCATGGCCGTCACCACGATCGCCAGCATGTTGACCCCGTAGTAGGCCACGTGCGGCATGGCCCGCCACCAGTACACGAACGGCGACAGGTACACGAGGATCAACAGCGTCACCTGCGCGTGGCGGATCCTCCCGGCCCACCGCGGCGTCAGGTTCGGCGCGCGGTTCAACTGGAGGATCCCGGCGAACACGAGGATCAGGCCTAAGACAAAGGTCGGAATCCGCAGGCGGGGCGTGACGCGCAGGTCCAGCGCGCCGGAAAACATCAGCAGCGCCAGCGGGATGCCCCAGAAGATGCACGAGAATCCGCGGGCCATCCGCAACAGGATACCCGGCCCCGGGGACGCGCCGGAGCCGCCCGCCGCCGCGAGCGAGGAGCCTTCGGGAACGCCACTCATGGGCCGGGCCGGGAACCGGTCAAACTGCGGGGCCCTTGATCCCGCCCAGGTCTTCGACCACCTCGAAGCGGATCGGCGTCGCGTTCGCGATATTCTCCGACACCGGGCAGCGCTGCTCCACCGCACGGAGGAACGCCTGCTTCTGGTCCATCGAAAGATCCCCGTCGATCCGGGCCTTGACCGTGAATCCCTGGAAGCCCACCCGGTTCGGCGTCGGCCGGCCCAGCAGCCCGTCGACGTCGATGTCGCCCTCGACCACGAAATCCATCCAGCGGATATTCAGCTTCTGCTGGCGCGCAACGATCCGCCCGATGGCGCCCATGCATCCCGCCAGCGCGGCGACAAAATATTCCAGCGGCGTGGGGCCGGCATCCTGCCCCCCGCCGGTCGCGGGCTGGTCGATAATCATCCGGTGGTGCCGGGCCTGTAGGTCCATCCGCATGCTTTCGGTCTGGTGCGCGGTGACGGTGACTTTTTTCACGTTGGGCATGTCGGCCTCCTGTTTGAACGCCATGCCATAAACCACGCGCGGGGTTTTGTCAACGGAGCACGGGCGGGACGCCCGTGTCACTCTCAACGGTGGGCAAGGCCCAGGCGGAAGAAACGGGACGTGGAGTCCCATCCCGCGGAATACCGGTTGGTCCCGAAGGGGAAGTTCGTGGGCCCCGCGAATACCTGCGTCGAGGTCCAGGCCATGTGATTGGAAAAACACGGCCCCTCCGCCCGGTACACCGTCGTCGTCTTGCCGTACGGCGCGGGCCAGCTCATCGAAAGGCCCGTCGTCGAGGATTCCGCGAACCGGATACGGAACACCGAGCCGGTATCCCCCGGGTCCGTGCAGGCCCGCCATTCCTCCAGGTTGGTGGCGCCGTCCCCGTCCTCGTCGCCGCCGGCGGAGGCGTCGAGATCGCCGAACCGGAACTCCTCCCACGCGTCGGCCATACCGTCGCCGTCGGCGTCGGGGTCGGCGTAATCATTGACCCCGTCCCCGTCCGCGTCGCTCGGTGCGAGCTGAAAAAACTCGGACGAGCCCCACAGGTCGCCGTTGCCGTTGCCCGCCGGAACCTGGTAGCCCGACTGCAGCGCGCCGCCGTCGGCGGTGGAGTAGGGGGCCACGGCCAGGTACACGGCCTGCGTGAACCCCGAGCCCAGGACCGACGCCAGGTCGATCACGCCCTCGATCCGCCCGCCGTTCTCGAAATAGGCCGCGCAGCGGGCCACGCTCGTGTCCGTGATCGCCGAACCGCCCGCGTTGAACCAACTCGCGTACGTGCTGTCGTTCTCGTCCGCCAGATAAGCGCTCCACGGCGGCACGGTGCCCGCCTTGGCCCACGGCGCGGAGACCCACGCGTTGGGATTCGTGACCACGAAGATGAAATGGTCCTGGCCCTCGCCCGCATCCCACGTCGCCACGTAGAGATAGCGCCCGTCGAACTTGTAGTGCAGCGTCATGCCGCTGTTCTCCGCCGCGAGCGCGGCGTCGTAATCCAGCACGCCGTCCATCTGCGCGTTCCGCACGTCCGTCGGAAGCTGCGCCCCGGAGTTGGCCGACGACGGGTCCGTCTCGCCGCCGTCCAGCGTGCCGTTCCCGTCGAGGTCCTCCTGCCCGTCGAGCAACCCGTCGCCGTCCGAGTCGGCATCCACGGGATTGATGTCGCCGAGCGACCGTTCCGCCGCGTCCGGCAGGCCATCGCCGTCGTAGTCCGACGCTGTGGCCGGAAGCCGGAGTATGGTGAAGACGGGGTAGTGGTCGGACGGGTACATCGTGGCCGTCGCGCCGCTGGACCGGGTCGTGACAATCGTCGAGTCTGTCACCACCACCGTCTGCGTCGCCGCGAACCCGCCGCGATGCAGGATCCAGTCGATGTGCTGCGACGTGGACGGCGTCCCGCCCGCCCAGCCGTGGAACGTGCCCGACCCGGTCCACGTGCCGTGCACCTGGTACCAAGAATCCGTGAAGTCGCCCGTGATCCCGCCGAAAGAGTAGGAGCCCGTGAACAGCTTCCAGTCGTTGTCGTTGTGATTCGAGTTGAAGTCGCCCACGACGATCGCCAGCGGCGAAAGCGGCATCCGCGCGGCCCGCGAGAGGGCATCGTCGGTGATCAGGCTGGCGCTGGCCACCTGCGGGTCGTTGTTGAAATCGAAGTGCGTCGTGTAGAACAGGAACTCCTGTCCCGTCGCCCGCCAGCGGAACTTCCCCCAGAGCGCGATGCGGGGGAAGCTCAAGCCCATGTTCGTGAAATAGAGGTAGGGCTGGAAGTTCGTGCCCGCCGGGTTGTTCCAGTAGCCGCCGCCCGGGCTGGGCCCGAGGGAGAACACGCCGCGGTCGAGCAGCTCGACCGTGTTCGTGTTGTAGCCGATCGCCGCGTTCTCGTTGCCGCTCCCGCCGCTCGGCTTCTGCCGCTCGATCTCGTAGCCCGCGGGGAGGTTCGCGGCCAGGTAATCGAGTTGGGCGTCCTCGCCCTCCTGGAACCCGATCACGTCCGGCGCGCGGTTGGTGATCACGCGGCAAACGAACTGGCGCCGCTGGGGCAGGTGGTTGGTGCTATCCCACTGCTTCCAGGAATTCTGGTCGTCCACCGCCGACGCGTACCGCAGGTTGAACGTCATCACCCGGACCTCGCCGGCGCGCGCGGGCAGGCTCATGGCGGCCAGCATAAGACCGGCGGCAAGGGAAAGTCGACTCCTCATGGGGATCATCATACCGCGGCGAACCGTTTCAGGTTAATAGCGGATTCTGGACGCGGGGCCCGCGGTGAGATAGTATCCAAAACATGGCAATTTCGCGGAACACGGTGGATTTGCGGCGCTTCAACCGGAAAGCGACGCTTCCATTCCAACTGCGAGCGCAGGATTTCCAGATGGCCATGCAGGATGTTTACGATTTCTTTTACGATGTGAACGGCCACCTGTTGCGAAAAGGCCTGAAGCGATTGGACGATATGTTGCGACCGGCGATCATGTCGGGCGTTCTTTCCGATATGCTCACGGCCAGCCTGGCCAAACACTCCCGCGTGCTTTGCGAAAACCAGTACTTCAATGGGCATCCGGACCTGATTGTCCAGGGCGTCTATGCTGGAGATGCAGTGAAGGCCGGCCAAGACGGGGTTGAAATCAAAACCACGCGGAAGGCCGGCGGGGCGGTGGATACCCATGGCGCAAGAGAACAATGGATGTGCGTGTTTGTCTATGACGTGGATACGGAGACCGAACCGGCCAGGAACAGAAGGCCCATGACCTTTACCGAGGTGTATCTGGGCCATGTGACGGCGGATGATTTCCGAAAAAACCCTCGGGGTGAATTGGGCACCCGAACGGCTACCTTGCACAAGGATGGCATACAAAAACTCCGCGACAACTGGATCTACCGGGTCGAATGATCCGCGGGAGGTTGGAACCGCGCCAGTCTGGGTATCGCGTCGCGCGCCATCGCAAAGTAATGAGGGTCCTTTTCAACCCCCACGCTTTCATATCCAACCGCTTCCGCCGCCGCGAGGGTTGAGCCCGCGCCCGCAAAAGGATCCAATACGATTCCGTGGCCCATGGGTAGCACGGCGCGCACCAATTGGCGAAGAAAGGCCTGTGGTTTCAGGCTGGGATGCGGAGCCAAGTGTCGCTCTGCTCGGCGAGTGGGAGCCGAGGCGATGACGTCGCCAAAAGGACGGTCGTGACAGGGCCGTCGGAATCCGCCCGTCCCCCAGCGCCGTAAGTTATCTTGAACTCTTCCCACGATGGGCTTGCGATAGACCACCCAGGGTTCCCACATGGAACGAGGCATCACGCTGACATCCGGAAACTCGTGATGAGCCGCTTTGGGCCGATCCCCCCCGCGCATGGTCATGGTCAGACGAATGATTTCGCCGCGGCGTTCCAAGCCGGCGTCCGCCAGGGCGCCCGACACGATGTATGAAAGCAGGGGATTCGACGCCACCACAACATGGGCGCCCGGAACGAGCCGGGGCAAAAGAAGCCGTGCCCAGAAAAAGAAAAAGGCCCGCAACTCGGCCAGTTGTTCGGGTGTCAGCGTCGTAAAGCGCGGAAGGGGAGAACGAACATGGCCGTCGAACGACGGCGGTATTCGCCAGACACCGCCTCTCCCGCTGCGCAGTTTCGCCTGCTGTTCAGGTGTATACTCATGGAGCCCATAAGGAGGATCGGTGACCACCGCATGGAACCGGTTCTCCTCCTGTTGCTCCAGCCAGTCGAAACAATCCGCGTGAACCACCGTGGCTCGTCCCAGGCAGACGGGTTCCCGCCATTTCTGCGCCTCGGTGTCCTCTCCCTGAATTCTACCGACCTGGATGGCGTACAGGCCGCGGCTTTCGCGGATGAAATGCTGCGGTGTGTTCAGGCGCAGATAGGAACGCACGGAGGAAGCGGGTGCCGGTCCGATGACCTGGGAGACCCGTCGCTCTATCTCCTTGACCGAGAGCGGACGCGAGGTTAGAGACAACACTCGAAGAATGGCGTCCCGCACATGCCCGGGACGATATCGGGTTTGGCCCGTTTTCATGATGACATGGTAAGACGTCTGGACGTCTATTATCAAGAACAAAATGGGGCGCTATCTCGCCAGGCGGCTGCTGCAGATGATCCCGACCGTGCTCGGGGTGCTGTTGATCACCTTTGTTCTCTTCAACGTCGTCGGCGGCAGCCCGGCCTCGATGGTGCTCGGCGAGCACGTCTCGCCGGCGACGCTGGAGGACTTCGACGAGCAGCGCGGGTTCAACAAGCCGCTCCTCTTCGGCCGGTGGACGACAACCCGCGCATGGCCGGAGCCGGAGGAATCCGCCCCTCGCACGCTCGGGCCCGGCGAGCATATCCTGCCGCTGGCCTTTGGGCTGCGGCCGGACACGGGGTACCGCTTGGTTGTCGAGGCGCGCGCGGCAGGGGATTTTCCAAACATTGGAAAAACCACCGTCCAATTTTTCCAATGTTTGGAAAAAACGGGCGCTTTTTTTCCAATCATTGGAAAAAACGGCGCCGAATTTTCCAATGTTTGGAAAAAAACGGAATTTTTTTTCCAATCATTGGAAAACACCTCCACCACCGACCTGCGCCTCGCCGTCCAGGGCGCCCCGCTGGAGATCCGGTCGATCCAACTCCGGCGGCGGATGGCCGGCCCGTGGGATTCGCAGTTCTTCTATTTCCTTAAAAAGATCGCGCAGCTGGATTTTGGGACGTCGAGCAGCCTGAACCAGCCGGTGACGAGGCTGCTGGCGGAGGGGATCGGGCCGACGCTGGCGCTGACGATCCCGATTTTCACGCTGGAACTCGCGCTGGCCGTCAGCCTGGCCCTGGTCTGCGCGTTCTGGCGCGACCGGTGGCCGGACCGGCTCGCCGTGGTCGTCGCGGTCGGCCTGATGAGCGTGAATTACCTCGTGTGGATCGTCGCGGGGCAATACCTGCTGGGCCACCGGCTCGGATGGTTTCCGGTCTGGGGCTTCGAGTCGTGGCGCTACCTGCTGCTGCCGGTTTTCATCGGCGTGGTCAGCGGGCTGGGCAGCAGCCTGCGGTTCTACCGGACGGTCATGCTCGACGAGATGGGGAAGGGGTACGTCCGCACGGCGTTTGCGAAGGGCGTGTCGCGGCGCGGCGTGCTGTTCCGCCACGTCCTGCGCAACGCCCTGATCCCGGTGATCACGAACGTCGCCCTGACGATCCCGTACCTCTATACGGGCAGCCTGCTGCTGGAGAGCTTCTTCGGCATCCCCGGGCTGGGCTACCTGGGCGTCAACGCGGTGAACTCGGCCGACGTGGACGTCGTGCGCGCGATCGTGCTGATCGGGTCTGTTTTGTACGTGCTCGTGAACCTGCTGACCGACGTCGCGTATGCGTGGGTGGATCCGAGGGTGAGGCTGCAATGAGGAAGGGTTCAGGGTTCGGGGTTCAGGGTTCAGGGGGGAGAGGCCTCTGGGCGGAGGCGTGGGCGCGGCTGCGCGGGCGGCGGCTGACGCGGGCCTGCCTGTGGGTCGTGGCGGCGTACACGGTGATGGCGGTGTACGGCGAGGCGGTGTACCGCGCGCACCGGTGGATGGACCGGACGCCGTCCTACCAGCGCACGGATTTGTCGCAGGCGTACCGGCCGCCGTCGTGGCCGCACCCGATGGGGACGGACGGGCTGGGCCGCGACGTGCTGCAACGGCTCGTGCAGGGGACGCGCGTCGCGTTCCAGGTCGGCATCGTCACCTCGCTCATCGCGATCCCGATCGGCGTCGTCCTCGGCCTGCTGGCGGGGTACTTCGGCGGGCGGACGGACGATTTCATCGTGTGGCTCTACTCCACGTTCGCGTCGGTACCCGGGCTGCTGTTCATCCTGGCGATCGCGATGGTGGTGGGGCGGGGGCTGCTGGGCGTCTACCTGGGGATCGGCCTGACGACGTGGGTGGGGATCTGCCGGCTGATCCGCGGCGAGACGATCAAGCACCGGGGCCAGCCCTACGTCCTCGCGGCCAAGGCGCTGGGGCTGGGGAACGCGCGCATCCTGTTCCGGCACATCCTGCCGAACGTGTTCCACATCGTGATCGTGACGTTCACGCTGCGCTTCCCGCTTTCCATCGGCACGGAAGTCTTCATGAGTTTCCTCGGCATCGGCGTGCAGGGCGAGCCGTCGTGGGGCACGATGATCGGCAACGCGCGGCTGCGGCTCTGGCACGGGGCGTGGTGGGAGATGACCTTCGTCACGCTGGCGGTCTTCGGGCTCGTGCTGGCGTTCAACCTGCTCGGCGACGCCCTGCGCGACGCGCTGGACCCGCGGCTGCGGACCGCGGAGCGGTGACGCCGCTCCGGCGACAGAGCGCCGGAGCTACAAGGATTCAGGTAATCGAACTCGGGAATCCTGTAGTTCCGCCGCTCCGTCGGCGGAAAGGGCCAGTGGCCGAAATTCATTGGACATGGTCCGACCGGAGTTGTAGAAATCGGCTAATGCGTTAGTTCATGCCACTGGGGGGGGTAACATGAAAACGATCGCTGTCCTTCTTCTATCTGCATGCATGGTCCTTTCCGCCCAGGCCCAGATCCCGCAATTGATCAACTACCAGGGCCGGCTCGTGAACGGCACGAACCTGGTCAACGACACCGTGGGACTGTCGCTGCAACTGTATGATGATCCCGCGGCCGGGACGCTGCTCTACGAGGATTCCAACCAGGTGGCCATCGTGGACGGCCTGTATTCCGCGTACCTCGGCGACGACACGGTCAGCGGCACGCTGACGGGCGCGCTGGCGGCGGCGGAGGTCTGGATCCAGGTGCTCGTCAACGGCGCGCCGCTGACCCCGCGCGAGCACTTGGTATCCGTCGGCTACGCCCTCCAGGCCGCGGACGTGCCGGGCAACGTGTTCTGGCGGACGGACGGCAACGCCGGCACGACGGCGGGGACGCATTTTGTCGGGACGACGGATGAGCAACCCCTGCACCTGCGCGCCGACAACGCGACCGTGCTGCAATTGGACGGCGAGCCTAACCCGCCCAACCTGATCGGCGGCCACGCGTCGAATTACGCGGACCCCGGGGTCAACGGCGCCTTCATCGGCGGGGGCGGCGACTCGTCGGGGGGCAGCCCCAATCGAGTCAGCGATCATCACGGCGTGGTCGGAGGCGGGATTTATAATATTGCCGGAGACGGCGGAGGGACCGTATCCAACAGTCCCTATGCCACCGTGGCCGGGGGCGCCAACAACAGCGCCGCGGGTGAGCATTCGTTCATCGGCGGAGGAATCCTAAACCAGGTACTCGGCTCGTCCGCCGGCGCTGTCATAGCCGGTGGATACAACAACATCGCCCGGGGTACGAACTCGACCGTCGGCGGCGGCGGACTCAACGAAGCCCGCGGGCCGGGATCAACGATCGCGGGGGGAGAGAACAACTTTACGGCCAGCCGCTATGCGGCCATCGGCGGCGGCTTGCAGAACAATGCCGACGGGACCAATGCCGTGGTGCCGGGCGGCTACCTCAACAAGGCCAAAGGCGTCAATAGTTTCGCCGCGGGCCAGATGGCCGAGGCCCTTCACGGGGGCGCTTTCGTCTGGGCGGACAACTCCATCAGTGTCGCGTTTGCCTCCACGTCCTCCAACCAGTTCCTCATCCGCGCCGCCGGCGGGGTGGGCATCAACACGAACGGGCCGTTCACGGACGCCCTGACGGTGAACGGCGGCGTCTGGGCGCAGTCGGTCCAAGCTGGCACGTTCAGGGGCGCCGGGATGGACCTGGTGGCTTTGAACGGCACGAACCTGATCCCCGGCTCGGTCTCCAACGTATCCCTCGGCGCCGATTCGGTCACGGGCGACAAGATCGCCGGCGGCACGATCACGACCTCGGATGTCGCGGCCAACACCTTCTGGCAGACCACCGGCAACGGCGGGACGGCGGGCGGCCATTTCCTCGGCACCACGGATACGCAGCCCCTAAATCTGCGCGCCGGCAACCAGCGGGTGGCCCGGTACGAGGGCGACGGCGCGGGGCCCAACGTCATCGGCGGTCACGTGGCCAACACGGTGGACGTAGGTGTCGTTGGCGCGACGATCGCCGGCGGCGGTGATCCGGCGGCCTCTTTCCCGAACCGGGTCAGCGACAACTACGGGGTCGTGGGCGGCGGCCTGGGCAACCGGGCGGGCAACAGCGGGGGCACGGTGGCCGATGCGGCTTTTGCCACCGTGGCCGGCGGACTGAAGAACGTGGCCAACGCCCCGAACTCCACCATCGGCGGCGGCGAAATGAACGCCGTGGGGACCGCGGCCCAGGGCGGGGTGATCGGGGGTGGCACCAGCAACATCGTCGTCGCCGGATCGAGCACCGTCGGCGGCGGCCGGAGGAATGAGATCCGCGTGGACGCCTTCAACGCGACCATCGGCGGGGGAACGTTCAACCTGATCGAGACCAACGCCCAGCAGGCCACGATCGCCGGCGGCATGGTCAATGCCATCTGGCTTAACGCCTATTATGGCACCATCGGCGGCGGCGTGAGCAACCAAGTCTCGGGCATGGGCGCAACGATTGCCGGTGGCGGATTTTACTCGGGCGTCATCCTGGGCAACAAAGCCAACGGCATTGCGTCGTTCATCGGGGGCGGGGCGCGCAACCTGGCCGCGGGCGAATGGGCGGTCGTGGTCGGCGGGTCCAACAATGCGGCCCTGGGCCGGAACGGCGTTATTGGCGGCGGGAGCGGGAACACCATCGTGGCCGGCGATGGAGCGGTGATCGGGGGCGGGGGCCGGAATTCCATCACGGGAGAATGGTCCGTCGTCGCGGGCGGGGCGTCCAACACCGTGATCGCCGATTCTTCGTTCATAGGGGGGGGCAGCACCAACACGATTGGAACCAATGCGCATTGGAGTGTCATCGTGGGTGGGAATGTGAACACCATACTGGCGTATGCCGACCGCAGTGTCATCGTGGGCGGCACGGAAAACGTCGTGGGCGGCCTGTATTTTAACTTCATCGGGGGTGGCAGCGGGAACGAGGTGCGCGGCGATTACAGCGTCGTAGTCGGCGGCAATAATAACTATATCGCTAACGACGCAAACTACTCGTTTATCGGCGGGGGCTGGGGCAACAAGATGACCAATGCGTTGTATGCCCACGGGTCCGTCATCGGCGGCGGGTACTTCAACACCGTCAGCGGGCGCTGGTCGGTCGTCGCGGGCGGCTACAAGAACCTGATGGGCGGCGAGTGGGCCGTGATCGGCGGCGGAAGCAGCAACGTGGTCAACGGCGACTACGCCGTCGTCCCGGGTGGCAAGTTGAATGTCGCGTCGGCCCCGTACAGCTTCGCCGCCGGGTACCGGGCCAGCGCGGTCCACACCGGGGCGTTCGTGTGGGCGGATTCCGCGAGCAACCAGTTCAGTTCCGTCACCAACGACCAGTTCGCCATCCAGGCCAGCAACGGCGTCTGGATCGCCCAAGAACTGGGCGAGCAGCGCAGAGCCAAGTTCGGCGAGCGGTTCCAAGACAACGGTATTATCGCCTGGGCCAGAATCGCCGACGATGGAACCATTGAAGAAAGCTTCAATGTCACGAATTGTGTCAATACGGCCATCGGGGCCTACCAGGTGGATATCGGCGCCGTCGCGGAATCCGGTTTGACGTTAATCCCCATGGCCATTGTCGAAACGGATTCCCAGCCTTCTACCGCGGTGGCCGTGAGAATCGCCTCCGTCAATCAGCGCTTGGCGTATCGTTTTGATGTCTGGATTAACAACGGCAACTTCGATCCCTCGAACAATGACTTCCTGCTCATCGTGACCGGGCGCTGACCTTTCGCCGGCTTGACGCCCGCCGGGCGGACGGCTAGACTGCCGCCCGAACTTTGGAAGGAGAAACCGCGGGTGTCGACGACGATAGACAGGCTGTTGCTCATCCAGGAACGTGACCGCGCCATCGCCCGCCTCGTGCGGGAAACCCAGGACATCCCCGCCCGCAAGAAGCTGATCGAGGACCGCCTCAAGGCCCACCAGGACGTGTTGCACACCGCGCAGGAGGACCTGAAGAAGGCCCAGTCGGGAATCAAGCAGGTCGAGATCGAGGTCGACAGCCGCCGCCAGAAGATCCAGCGCTTCCGCGAGCAGCAGATCCAGATCAAGAAGAACGAGGAATTCCGCGCCCTGGAGCGCGAGATCGCCGTGGTCCAGAAGGAAATCCGCGCCGAGGAGGACAAGGAACTCGAGTTCATGGAGCAGGTCGAGAAGGCCCGCGCCGTGATCGCCGAGCGCGAGGCGGATTTGAAGAAAGAGGATGCCCGGGTCCGGGAGGACCAGAAGGTGTTCGACCGGCGGCTGGACGAACTGCAGGCCGAAATCGCCAAGCTGCAGGCCGACCGGAAGACTCTGGCCGAAGACGTGGATACCGACTGGCTGGTCCGTTACGAGCGAATCCTGGCCAAGACCGGCGACTATGCCCTCGTTCCGGTCGAGCATGGCGCCTGCGGCGGCTGCCACATGAACCTGCCGCCGCACCTGGTCCACGACGCCCGCAAGGGCCTGGCCGCCGTGCAGTGCAGCTACTGCAGCCGGATGCTGTACTGGAAGCCCTGAAGCGGGCCGGGGGCGGCCCGCCTCCATGTTTGGAGGCGCCGCGCCCTCGCGGCGCAAGATTTCTCCTTCGATTCCCGCGTCCCATGATGTATCTTCTCACTGGAGCCGGGGCGGACGGTCGCTGCGGCCCTGCCGCGAGGCGGGGCCGGGGAGGAAAGTCCGGACTCCGCAGGGCGGGATGTCCCCTGGAAACGGGGGAGGCCCTTCGCGATATCGAAGGGTACGGAAAGCGCCACAGAAAAGATACCGCCCTGAAGTGGTGCGATGCACCTACTTCAGGGTAAGGGTGAAATGGCGGTGTAAGAGACCACCGCCCCGGTGGAGACGCCGGGGGCAGGGCAAGCCCCATCCGGAGCAAGATCGCATAGGGAGCGAGAGGCGGCCCGCCTCGTTCGTCCCGGGCAACCGGGGCGGTAAGCTCCGGGTTGATCGCGCAGATAAATGACCGTACACCCCGCCGGCGACGGCGGGGGGACAGAATCCGGCTTACAGCCCCGGCTCCATGGTTACCAGCCTGTAGCGGCGTTTCTATGAAACGCCCGGGAATGGTTATCGCTATGGCGGCTCATAGAGCCGCCGCGCAGGACTGATTCATGAGGCCGGTGAACCCTTGAGCCATGAAAGGGATGTGCCTTTTCGAGAAGCCTCGCCTCGCGAAGCGGTTGGGCCCCGAATCCACGGAGCCAGCCTGCCCGCGACCGGGGGCGGTCGCGCGCTACGCCGAGCCCCGCATCCTCGATGTCCGTGTAGCGCGGCCTCGCCCTCGAGGCCGGCGCAGACCCGGGGGTGTGCGAGCCTTGTTCTTCCATGGCCGCAACAGGTTGCGACCCCTTATGAATCAGTCCTGGCCGCCGCTATAGCATCCTGCATTTTTATCGCCTGCGGGCTCCGGACAAATTAAAGTGGCCTGCGCATGATGAAAGGAACCACTATCCTTCGCGGGCTGGCGCTGCTCGTGACCGTCCTGGCGGTGGCGGGTTTTGCCTTCCTGTACCGGCGGCTGCCCGCGGTGCCTCCGCCGGAGCCGGTGCCGGAAACCGCGCTGGACTGGCCCGCCGCCGCACTGCCCGCCGCGGAGGACTGGGCGGTCTTCCAGCCGGCCGCCGGCCCCGCGCCCGCGGACATGAGCCCGCTGGCACGGCGCTTCCGGCTCGCCGGGACGTTCTTCTCGATCAACGACGAGGAATTGTCGCAGCCCTCGGCCCGCCTGGCCATCCTGGACGACGTGGAGAAGAAACAGCAGTTCGTCGTGCGGGAGCAGGAGACCTTCGAAGACATCCAGGTGGTCCGGATCCTGCGTGATCATGTCGTGCTGGCCGCCCGCGGGCAGCAGGAGGAGCTCTGGTTGAGCTTCCATGGCGGGAGAGGAGAAGCGCCGGGGCGGCCGGCGAGCGAGCCCGTAAGCGAGGAACCGACATTGGAGCAAAATCGCTTCGGGCGCCGGGTCGGCGAGTCGCGCTGGGTGTTGAGCCGGCAGGCGCTCCTAGACTACTACCAGGAACTGGCCAACGACCCGGAGCGCATCGCGGCCCTCTACATGACGATGAAGCCCGACTACCAGCAGAACAAGATCGCGGGCTACGTCGTGGACATCGAGGGCGAAGAGGAGTTCCTCGACGCGGTCGGCCTGAAGCAGAGCGACTTCATCCGCAAGGTCAACTCGATGAACATGACCAGCCAGCGCCGCGCGGAGTACTTCATCAGCGAGTTCCTCCAGGAGCGCGTCAGCGCCGTCGTGCTCGACATCGAGCGCGAGGGCCAGGCGCAGAAGCTGATCTACCTCATCCGCTGACCCCGGCGCTTTTTCCTCCGCTCGGGCGCGGCCGGCCCGGCCAATTCCAGGCCCACCATCCGCCGGCGGACATCCACGCGGGCCAGCCGCACCCGCACTATCTGTCCGACGCGCCACGCCTGGCGCCGCCGCCGGCCGGTCACCTTCAGCCGGTCCCGGTCGGTCACGTAGTGATCGTCCGGCAGCGCGGAGAAAGGAAGGCTGCCGCGCTGGAGGGTGTCCGGGAGTTCGACGGCCAGGCCGCGGGTGTGCAGGCCGACGATCACGCCGTCGAACGGCCCCGTTTCGCCGCGGGCGAGGAGGTCATGGTAGTAATCCAGCCTCTTGCGCGCCACGCTTTCGGACTCGGCCTCGTCGGCCTGCTGCTCGGCCTGCGAACAGTGCAGGGCCAGGCGGGAGGTTGCCTCGGCGGAGTAGGGGGGCGGCGTCCGCGCTTCGAGTGCCTTGAGCACGCGGTGCACGACCAGGTCCGGGTAGCGCCGGATCGGGGACGTGAAATGGGTGTAGCACCCGAAGCCCAGTCCGAAGTGGAGCGCGGGGGCCGGCGCGTAGACGGCGCGCTTGAGGTTGCGCAGAATGGCCAGCTGCGCGGCATAGGACATCGGGGACGCGGCGGCCAGGCGGGCCAGCCGGCCGAGCGTCTCGCGACGCGGCGGAGGCGAGGCCAGCCCGAGCGCGCGCAACTCGACCTGCATGCGCTCCCACTGCGCGGCGTCGGGCTCGTCGTGGATGCGGTAGAGCGATGGCGCGCCCTGGCGCGCGATCCGGGCGGCCACGGCCTGGTTCGCGGCCAGCATGAATTCCTCGATCAACTGGTAGGCCTCGCTCGCGCCGCGACGGCGGATGGCCGCGACCCGGCCGTCCTCGCCCAGGACACACCGGATCTCCGGGACGGCCAGGTCCAGGCTGCCCGCTTCCATCCGCCGCCGGCGCAACAACCCCGCCAGCTCGCGCATCTCGCGCAGGGAATCCCGGACGGCCGGCGGCATGGAGTCGTCGGGCTGCCCGTCGAAAAAGGCCTGCACCCGGTCGTAGTCCAGGCGCGCGGCGGAGAGGATCACGGAAGGGCCCGTCGAGAAATCCAGCACCAGGCCGTGGCGGTCGAACAGCAGGAAGACCGAGTGCGTCAGGCGCGGCGCGCCCGGCCGCAGGCTGCAGACGTCCGTGGTCAGGCGGGGCGGCAGCATGGGGATCACCCGGTCGGCGAGATAGACGCTGGTGCCGCGCCGCCGGGCCTCGACGTCCACCGGGGAATCCGGCTCCACGTAGTGGGACACGTCGGCGATGTGCACGCCGAGCCGCCACGCGCCCGAGGCGTCCCGCGAGAGGGAGACGGCGTCGTCAAAGTCCTTCGCGTCCTCCGGGTCGATGGTGAATACGGTCTGCCCGCGCAGGTCCTGCCGCCCGCGGAGCAGGGCGGGGGAGGGCTCGGTCTCCTGGGCGGCGGCCTGCCGCACGGCGTCGGCCGGGAATTCGGACCGCAGGTCGAACGACCGCATCACGGAAAGCATGTCGGCGCCCGGCGCGTCCGCGGCCCCGAGGTCCTCGACCACGGTGCCGGTCAGGGCCTCGTGTTCGCGCTCCCTCGGCTCCAGTTGCAGGACCACGGCATGATCTTCCGCCGGTTCCTTCACGGCCGGCGCGAAACCGCGGACCCGGATATTGTCGCGGATGCGCGGGTTGTCCGGGATCGCGTACCAGTAATAGGCCGTCCGCCGCAGGCGGCCGACCAGCCGCTCCTGGCGCCGGTCCAGGACCCGCACGACGCGGCCGCGGGGCCGCTCGGATTCCGGTTCCTCCACGGCCACGAGCACGAGATCGCCGTCCAAGGCCGGGCCCAGGGCGTCCGCGGGGACATAGATGTCGGGGTGGCCGGGCTCGGCCGGCGTGACGAAGCCGAATCCATCCGGGTGCGCGCGCAGCCGGCCGGAAAGGGCAGGGGCCCCGCGCGGGGCCGCCCAGCGGTTCTTCCGGAGCCGGACGAGTTCGCCTTCGCGTTCCATGAGCTTCAGCATCCGGCGGAGACGGGGTCCGGGCAGCTTCAAGGCCTTCGCCAGTTCGTGCTGTCGAAGGGGCCGATAATCGTGACGCCGCACGAAATCGAGTATCGGTTTTCGTTCGGATGGTGTAAATTCATCCATCAGAATAGAGTATATCGGGTTTGCGGCGGCAGGCCAGCGGAAGCGGGAAGCCCCGGGGAGAACCAACATCATGCGCGTCCTATATGCGGCCAGCGAGATCATGCCGTTCGGGTCCACGGGAGGCCTGGCGGACGTTGGGGCCGGGCTGCCGAAGGCCCTGATGATGCGCCACAGCGATATCGCCCGGATCATGCCGCTGTACCGCCGTGTCGCCGAGGGCGGGTACTCGCTGAAAGACACCGGGCTGCGCCTGGACATCCCCGTGGGGTTCCAGATGCACCAGGCCGAAGTCTGGTACTCCGAGGATCCGCCGCCCCGGACCTACTTCATCCGGCGGGACGAGTACTTTGACCGGTCCCAGCTGTACAGCCTGCCCGAGCGCGACTACGACGACAACTTCGAGCGGTTCGTCTTTTTCCAGAAGGCCATCGTGAGCCTGATCGATACGCTCCAGTGGCATCCGGACATTGTGCACTGCAGCGACTGGCAGACCGGCCTGGTGCCGCTGTTCCTGAAATACGGAATCCAGGGCGCCGGCCGGAAGCAGGTCGAGCGCACGGTCTTCACGATTCACAACCTGGCCTACCAGGGCTTGTTTCCGGGGTCGCAGTATTCGCAGACCAACCTGCCGTTCTTCTGCTTCAACATGGATTGCGCGGAATTTTACGGCAACATCAACTGCATCAAGGCCGGCATCACGTCCTCCAACCTGGTGACCACGGTCAGCCGTACCTACGCACAGGAGATCCGGACCGAGGAGTACGGCTGTGGCCTGCACGGCATCCTGGCGCAGATGGGCGAACGGCTGGTCGGCGTATTCAACGGCGTGGACTACTCCCTGTGGAACCCCCAGACCGACCCGCATCTCGTCCAGACCTATGGGCCCGACAGCCTCGCGGGCAAGAGGGCCTGCAAAGAGGAACTGCTGCGCTTGATGGGCCTTACGATTTCGCCGGACGCGCCGCTGCTGGGCATGGTCACGCGCCTGGTGGACCAGAAAGGCCTTGACATCCTGGCCGAGGCGATGCCGGACCTCATGAGCGCGGATGTGGGCTTCGTTTTGCTCGGGGCGGGCCAGGACAAGTATCAGAAGCTGTGCCTGGAGTGGGTGTCCAGGTGGCCCGGCCGTTTTGCGGCCCGACTGGGGTATGACAACCCCTTGTCGCACAAGATCGAGGCCGGCGCGGATATCTACATGATGCCGTCCCGGTTTGAGCCGTGCGGGCTGAACCAACTCTATAGCCTTAAGTACGGAACCGTTCCCGTGGTTCACGCCACGGGGGGGCTGGATGACACGATCCAGAATATCGACGCGGACGGACGGGAAGGCACAGGCTTCAAGTTCAGAACCTATACGGCCCAGGGATTGAACCATGCCGCGCAACGGGCGCTGGCGTTATTTAAGCACAAGGAAGTCTGGGACACGCTGATTCGGAGGGCCATGGTCCAGGATTTCTCTTGGGATCGGGCGGCCGAAGACTACATCAAGATTTACCAGCAGGCCATGACCTGATCCGGCGTCCCGGCCGCCGGGGTCCATTTCCCGCTACGTCTCCGAAGGTCGAATTCTTCATTATCTGCACCATCTATTGTGGCTCCCGCAATCAATTATTAGACATAAGATATATTATGCGACATAACAAATCGAGCCCGATAAACGGCCGCGAAAGGCGCGATTAGTTGCATTCGGCGACGCGGCAGCTCCGCCCTCCACTAAATATAGGCAGGCGCCGCTATGGTGGGTCGAGCTCCCGCAAGACCGGTTTCATTACCGACCGGAGTTCCTGCGGGCGGGTTGGCAAAGGTCGTGGTGCTCGCGCTCTAACGCGTGCGACCCCAGCGTTTGGAGAACGGCCAGTAGACCATGAAGGCCGGGCCGACCAGATCTTCTTTGTGAACGGGCCCGAAGTACCGGCCGTCATAACTGTGCTCGGTATTGTCGCCCAGCATAAGATACTCGCCCTCCCCCAGGGTTCGCGTCTCCCCCGCGGATCCCAGGTAGACCGGCACGGCCGCCTGTTCACGGGCCAGCGTATACCCTACATAGCCCTTGTCCCGGTCGTTCAGCAGCCGGAAAAAGGGGTACGGCTCGGTGATCTTCTGCCCGTTGACCAGAAGATGCGGCGGCTCGATGCCCACCGTTTCGGCCGGCAGCCCGGCCATGCGCTTGATGTAAAACGAGTTCGGCCGGATGTTGGGATAGCGGATCCCGTCGGTGCTGAACACCGTGATATCGCCCCGGCGCGGCCGTGAGAAATTGTACCGGATCTTGTTCACGAAAATATGGTCGCCCAGCCTGACCCGGCCGGACGCCAGCACCTGCCCCTTGGCCACAAGTTCGCCGGGCTTAAACGCCAGCGTCAGGCCCTTGCGCACCGGGTGCGGTACGTTTTGGATATAAAACACCAGGTGCTCTTCCTCGTTGGCGAACTCGTTGCCGACCTGGCCGGATACCTTCGCCCGGACCTCCGTGTACCGTTCGCCGAACAGCGCCAGCGGAACCAGGTTGAGCGGGAAACGGTCGTACCAATTCGGCGCAAACTGCTGGGACACGGTGATGCCGTAGAGCGTCGGCTGCATCGAGCCGGTCGGGATCTTGAACGGCTGTATGAAATAGGTCCGGAATCCCATGGCCACGGCGAGCGCCACCGTAATGATCTCCACGTATTCCGTCACCTTGGCGAAGCGCCGCGGCGGGTTCAGGCGCAGGATGTACTCGGATAACGTCTCCGCCGCTTCCTCCACGGCCTCCGGCTCGCGGCGCTTCCAGGCCTGCTTCAGATCCTCGGTCCGCCGGCGGAGTTCCTCGATCTGCCCCGACTCCAGGAGGTCGCCCCGGACGTGGATGACGTGCCGGGACTCCTGCACCAGGTGGTGCACCCACTGACGGTACCGCCGGTATTGAAAAAGGTTCATGGTCCCTTGCCTAGTCGCTGGTCTTCAGCACCGAGATGAACGCCTCCTGCGGGATGCTGACCTGGCCGATCTGCTTGAGCTTCTTCTTGCCTTCCTTCTGCCGCTCCAGCAGTTTCCGCTTTCGCGTCACGTCGCCGCCGTAGCACTTGGCGGTCACGTCCTTCCGGAACGCGCGAACGGTCTCGCGGGCGATGATCTTCTTGTTGATCGCCGCCTGGATGGCGATGGAAAACATGTGCGGCGGAATCTGCTCCCGGAGCGACTTGCAGATCTGCCGGCCGCGGTACTCGGCCTTGGAGCGGTGCACGATGGCCGCGAAGGCCTCGACGACCTCGCCGTGCACCAGGATGTCCAGCTTCACCAGGTCGGATTCCCGGTATCCCGCGTGCTCATAGTCCATGGAGGCGTAGCCACGGCTGGCGCTCTTCAGCCGGTCGTAGAAATCGATCAGGATCTCGTTCAGCGGCACGCTGCACGTCAGCATGACGCGCCGGGTGTCGAGGGATTCCGTCTTCGTCACCTCTCCGCGCCGGTCCATGATCAACTGCATCATCTCCCCGATGTGCTCGTTGTGGCAGAGGATGAACGCCTTGATCATCGGCTCTTCGATGCGCTCGATCTTCGTCAGCTCCGGCAGGTGCGCGGGATTGTCCACCTCGGCCATCGTCCCGTCCGTCAGGTACACGCGGTAGATCACGCTCGGATACGTGGCGATGATGTCCACGTCGTATTCCCGGCGCAGGCGCTCCTGGACCACCTCCATGTGAAGCAGGCCGAGGAACCCGCAGCGGAACCCGAAGCCCAGCGCGGCCGAGGTTTCGGCCTGGTGGACGAAGGCGCTGTCGTTGAGGCTGAATTTCTCGATGCTGGCCCGGAGCTTCTCGTAGTCGTCCGACTGGACGGGGTAGAGCCCGGTGAAGACCATCGGGTGGAACTCCTTGAACCCGGGCAGCGCGGTCGGCGCGGGCCGGTCGGCGCGCGTGATTGTGTCGCCGATCTGGATATCCGACGCGTTCTTGATGTTGGCCATCAGGTAGCCGACCTCGCCCGGCTCGAGGGCCGGCCGGACGACCGGCTTCGGGGTGAAGATTCCGACCTCCTTGACCTCGTAGTCCCGGGCGATGCTCATCAGGCGGATGCGGTTCCCCGGGCTCAAGGCGCCGTCGAACATGCGCACGTAAATCACGCCGCCGCGGAACGCGTCGTATTCCGAGTCGAAGATCAGCGCGCGGGTGTGGATCTCGTCCTTCTCGACCGGCGGGGGAATCCGCTGGACGATGGCCTCGAGGACCTCCGCCACCCCCTGCCCCGTCTTGGCGCTGACCTGGAAGCTGTCCGCCATCGGGATAGCCAGGACCTCCTCGATCTGGTGCGCCACCGCCGCAACGTCGGCGTTCGGCATGTCGATCTTGTTGAGCACCGGGATGATCGGGATGCCGTGCTCCGCGGCGAGCAGCGTGTGGGCAACGGTTTGCGCCTCCACGCCCTGCGTCACGTCCACCACCAGCAACGCGCCCTCGCAGGCGGACAGGCTCCGGGAGACCTCGTAGGAAAAGTCCACGTGGCCGGGCGTGTCGATGAGGTTGAAGCAGTAGGTCTGCCCGTCCCGCGCCCTGTAATTCATGGTGACGGGATGGGCCTTGATCGTGATGCCCCGCTCGCGCTCGAGGTCCATGTCGTCGAGCACCTGGTCCCGGAACTGGCGTTTCTCGATGGTGCCGGTCAACTCGAGCATCCGGTCGGCGAGCGTGGATTTCCCGTGGTCGATGTGCGCGATGATGCAGAAGTTGCGGATGAGGGCGAGTTCGCTCATGGGTCAGCCTTCCCGCGCCAGGGCCGCTTGGATGGCCGCCCGCATGGAGTGAATCCGGTCCACCATGTCTCCTTCGGCCGTGTATAGCGAGCTCCCCACGAGGAAGATGTCCGCGCCGGCCGCGGCGCACCGGGCGGTGGTCTCGTCGTTCAGGCCGCCGTCCACGGAGAGCGCCAGGCCCGGCAGTGTCTCGCGCAGCCGCCGGATCTTCGGCAGCACCTCGTCCAGGAACGCCTGGCCGCCGAAACCGGGGTGGACGGTCATGCACAGGATCTCGTCCGCCAAGTCCCGGTACGGCAGGGCCGCCTCGGCAGGCGTCTCGGGATTGAGCGTCAGGCCGGCGCGGGCGCCGCGCTCCCGGATACGCCGCAGCAGCGGCGCCGGATCGCACCGGGCCTCGACGTGGACCAGCAGCGTGTTCGCCCCCGCGTCCAGGAAGGCGTCCGCCAGTTCGCCCGGCCGGGTCATCATCAGGTGGACGCTCAAGGGCAGCTTCGTGACGCGCCGCGCGGCGCGCACGACGTCCGGCCCCATGCTCAAGTTCGGCACGAAATGGCTGTCCATGATGTCCACGTGCAGGCCATCCGCGCCCGCCGATTCGGCCAGGCGGCAGGCTTCGGCCAGCCGGCCCATGTCGGCCGCCAGCAGCGAGGGCATGATCTGTATGGGGCGCCTTTTCATCCTGCACGGAATGAAGTCGTCACAAACTAGCGGAAGCCGCGGGCGGGGTCAAGACGGCCGGGAAGAGGCGTAGGTCACCTTCCAGAGAAAAAGCCCCTCCGGGGCGGCCGTCGGCACCCGGGCGGTCCTTGTTTTTGTGTCCAGGATCGTCCGGGCGGCCTCCGGCGGCAGTTCGCCGGAGCCCACCCGGATAAGGAACCCGGCCAGGCTCCGGACCATTTTGTAGAGGAACCCGTCGCCGCGCGCGACAAGGACGAGTTCCCTGCCGCGCCGCCGGACTTTCAGCTCGCGCAGGTGCCGCACGGTGCCGTCGATCTCCCGGTTCGGGTTCGCGGAGAAGGCGGCGAAATCATGACGCCCCACCAGCAGCGCGGCGGCCCGGGCCATGGCCCGGACGTCCAGTGGCGGCCGGACCTGCGCGCGGTAGCGCCGCAGCCACGGCGGCAGGACGGGGCCGTTCCAGATGAAGTAGCGGTATTCCTTTCCCGCGGCATCGTACCGGGCGTGGAAGTCCGGCGCGGTCTTCCGGATCGAGAACACGCGGATGTCCTCCCCGAGCAGCGCGTTGAAACCCAGCAGCAGCTTGCGCAGCACGACGGGTTTTTCGAGGTCGAAATGCGCCACCTGCTCGCGCGCGTGAACGCCCCGGTCCGTCCGGCCGCTGCTGTGAATCCGGACCGTCTCGCCGGTAAGCTCCTTCAGCGCGCGCTCGAGTTCGCCCTGCACGGTCCGGTGCGCCGGCTGCGCCTGCCAGCCGAAGCAGTCCGTGCCGTCGTAGCCGAGGAGCATTTTGTAACGCTGGAGGTCCTCTTTCATGAAAACAGGAATTGTAGCTCCGGCGCTCTGCCGCCGGAGCCGCTATTCATCCGCCGGCAGAGCGGCGGAACTACAGACGTTCCTGCGGCCCATGCGCATCCAGGTACCCCTGCAGCATGATCTGCGCCGCCATCTTGTCCAGCACCTCGCGCCGCCGCTTGCGGGAGGTTCCGGCCTCGATCAGCACCCGCTCGCCCGCCCGGCTGGACAACCGTTCGTCCCACGTGGTCACGGGGATCGCCGGCAGCCGGGCCTGGAGCTGCTTCACGAACTCCCGCACCTTCTCCGCCTGCGGCCCCGCCGTGCCGTTCATATTCAGCGGCAGGCCCACGACGATCCTGCCAATCTCCTTCTCCCGGCAGATTCGCTCGATCTCCGGCAACCCGCCGCCCTGCCCCGCGTCGAGAATGACGACCGGCGAGGCGATCATCTCCATCGGATCGCTCACCGCGACGCCGATCCGCTTGTCGCCGTGGTCCAGGCCGAGCACGCGCGGCATGTCACAGCACCTTGCCGTAGCGGCCCGCCTGCTTCATCTGGGCCACGAGCTTCTTCACGTCCTGGGCGCGGTCCTTTGAGCAGACCAGCGTGACGCCCTCGGCATGGACCACGATCAGGTCCCGCACGCCGACCAGCGCTGTCAGCCGCCCGTCGGAGACCACAACATTGTCCCGCGAGTCCACCGCCTCCAATTCGCCGCGCACGGCGTTATCGGCGCCGTCGCGCTTCAGGTACGCCGCCACCGCCGTCCACGAGCCCACGTCGTCCCAGGCAAACCGGCCGCGCGCCATCAGGATGTTGTCCGCCTTCTCCATGAGCGCGTAGTCGATGGAGATGCGATCGAGGGCGGCGTATTCCGTCTCGAGCGCCGCCGCCAGCTTCGGCCCGGGCGTTTTCCGGATTCGCGCCATCAGGTCCGCGAGGGCCGGCCTGTGCTTCCGGAACGCGCGCTCCAGCACGTCCGCCGACCAGATGAACATGCCGGAGTTCCAGTAGAACCGTCCCTCCGCGCAGTACCGGGTTGCGGTTTCCAGGTCGGGCTTTTCGACGAAACGACGCGCGGCCATGAATCCAATCCCGCCGCTCTCGCCCGCCGCCTCGCCGGCCTCGATGTAGCCATAGGCCGTACTCGGGCCCGCGGGCTGGATGCCGATCGTCAGCAGGACCTCCTCCGACTCCGCGCGCGCGAGGGCCGCGGCCAGCGTCCGGCGGAAGATATCCAGGTCGCCGATCACGTGGTCCGCCGTCAGCACGCAGAAGACGCCCATCGGGTTGCGGGCCTGGACCAGCGCCCCGCCCAGCGCGACGGCCGCCGCCGTGTCACGGCCGACCGGTTCGCCGATGAGGTTTTCGGCCGGCAGCACGGGACAGGCTTCCCGCGCCGCGCCGACCAGGTCCTTGTTCGTGATCACGAGAATGCGCTCCGGCGGGATCAGCCCCTCCAGCCGGTCGACGGCCTGGGCCAGCAGCGTTTTGTCGCCGGCCAGCGCGAGAAACTGCTTGGGCCGCTTCTCCGTGCTCAACGGCCAGAACCGCTCGCCCCGGCCGCCGGCCAGGATGACGGCATAATAATGATCCTTCACTTATACCTCCTTGACGGCCCGGGCCAGGCGGCCGGTCCAGCGGGCCGCGGCCTTTCGGCCGGCCGCCGTCCGCGGCGCGGCGGCGAAGCGGTTCACGATCGCGCTGCCGACCACCACGGCGTCCGCTTCGCACGCCGCCGCCCGGGCCTGCTCCGGCGTGGAGATGCCGAATCCCATCGCGACCGGCAGCCGCGTCCAGCGCCGGGTCCGCCGGATCAGCCCGAGGGCCGACGGCGCCAGCTGCTTCTGCATGCCCGTCACGCCCTCGCGCGACACGCAGTAGACAAAGCCCGACGCCAGCCCCACGATCTTCCGTATGCGCGCCGTCGGGCTGGTCGGGGTCACCAGGCAGATGTTGTTCAGGCCGACGCGGCGAAGGATTCGCGAGTACGGTTTCATTTCCTCCGCGGGCAGGTCGACAATCAGAAAGCCGTCCGCGCCGGCCTTTGCGGCTTGCCTCGCGGTGCGCTCGAAGCCGCGGGCGATCAGCGGATTCAGGTAACTGTACAGGATCAGGGGAATTTGACTCTTCCGACGGATTTGCTCGATGCATTTCAGAAGGCCGCTCCAGGTCGCGCCGGCCGCGAGCGCCCGCGTGGCCGCGTCCTGGTTCACCCGCCCGTCGGCCAGCGGATCGGAAAACGGCACGCCGAGTTCCACGATATCCGCCCCCGCCCCGGCCAGTTGGACGACCGCGTCCACCGTTTCCGCCAGCGTGGGATCGCCCGCCGTGATATAGGCAATGAACCCCTTGCGGCGCGTTTTCTTCAACTGTTCCAAGCACTGGTCGATTCGCGTTTTCATTTCACCCGGTTCAATTCGTAGATGCGACCGATGCCATACAAGGTCAAATCCCTGTCGATCTTCATGGCCAGCCCGGCGCCGCGCATGATACGCGATGCGTATCCTCCTGTAGCGCAATAGGTAACATTCTTCCACCCCAGCCGGCCGGCCAGTTCTTTCTCAATTTCACGGACCAGGCCGCGGTAGCCCCAGATGGCGCCCAGACGCATGGCTTCCTCGGTGCTCTTCCCGACATCGTGCACTCCCCTGCCCCACTCGATCCGCGGCAGCAACGCGGTCTTCTCCGCCAGGTAGCTGAACATCAGCGGGAGGCCGGGCGCGATGATGCCTCCGATGTATTTCCTGTCCGGCGAAACGATATCAAAGGTGACGGCCGTCCCGAAGTCCACGACGATGACCGGCGCGCCATACCGCGCCACGGCGGCGCACGCGTTGCACAGCCGATCCGGCCCGATGGTCGCCGGGCGTGGGTACTCGATGCCGACGCCCAGGTTCAGCCGGTGCCCGACCTCCAGCCAGCCCGCCGCAGGCCACAAGCGTTTCGCGGCCTTGCGCCACGCTCCGACGGCCGCCGGCACGACGGAGGCCAGCCCCACCCCGTGCGGCGCCTGCGGGCCCGCGAGGCGTTTCAGGCGTCGTTCCAGGCCGTCCGCCGCCCGATCCGGGGTCGGCATGCGATCCATCCGGATGATCCGGCCGGCCCGGTAGACCCCGAGCGTCGTGCTGGTATTACCGATGTCGATGACGATCACGGGCTTTTTCACGGAAGGAAGTAAAGCAGACCGGGCGCCTCGCGCGCAAGCGCGCTTCCTACAGAGCCTTGATGAACCGGCCGGGCGTTTTGGCATCGGCCCTGAATCCGTTTCGGATGAGGTACTTCTGATGGACCGGATTTCCGCTCTCGACGGCGAAGCGCTTGATGCCCCTCTCCTTGAAATACATCCGCTTGATCCCGTACACGAAATCGCCGGTCTTGAAATCGCGGTACTCGGGCACGACGTAATCGGCGACCACCCGGGCCTCCTCGCCGTCCTGTTCCATGCTGAAAAACCCGACCGGCAGCATGTTCCGGAACAGCAGGTACGTCTCCGCGCCCGCCAGCGCCTCGATCGGCGTGCCCGGGAAGAACGCCTGTATGTCGTTCTCGTGATACAGGAAGAATTTCCGGAAGTACCCGGCCCCGATCTCGGACAGCGGCGCGAGATCGAAGTAATCCCGCAGCCGGCCCATCTGCCAGAGGAACCAGGCGTCGATCCCGACGATCACCGCGTTGATCCCGAAGACCGGCCAAGCGCGGATCATCAGACCATACAGCGAGAACAGGACCGAGCCGGCCAGGTTGATCCAGCGCAGCTTGACCAGCGACCGCATCAGCAGGGAGACCAGGATGATCACCGAGCCGGCGTAGCCTATGAGTTCCGCAAGCGACATGCCGGTACTCTACGCCATTCCGGGCCGAAAGAAAGCGAGGGGATATGGCGCCCTGCCGCCTTGCGCGGCAGGAGCCCGACGTCCGGCTCCGGCGACGCGGGCGCCCTCTCCTGCGGCTTTCGGTTTTTTTTACAGGTCCAGCGCCGCGGTCAGCACCAGGTTGCGGCCGGGCTCGTTCACGCCGGAGCCGTGAATCCGGTAGTCCTCGTCGAAGAGGTTCTCCAGCGCCACGGCCAGGTCCAGCCGGTCGGCCAGCCGCGTGCCGGCGCGCAGGGCGCACACGATGTAGCCCGGCGTGCCGCCCGGCGGGATGCGCTGCTTGTCGCGCTTGTCGTCTGCGGACAGCTTGTCCGCGTCGTCGGCCAGGTCCATGACGGCTTCGCCCCACCACGCCCCCCCCCCGGCCTCCCAGCGCAACCCGAGTTGGGCCGTGGGCGGCATGAGCCGGCTGACGTAGTCGCGGTCTTCTTCGGCGTTCGAGGACGGATAGGTGTCCACGCGACCGTCCATCAGCGAGCCGGCGGCCCACACGGACCACTCCGGCGTGAACGCGTAGCGCACCGACAGCTCCAAGCCCTGGACAACCCCGTCGCCGGAGTTCTTTTTTGTGACCTCGGCGGCATCGTCGATGGTCTCGCCGGTCGGCGTCCGGATGATCATGTCATCGATGACCGTGTAGTAGTAGCTCCCCTGCAACGACAGGCGGTCCAGGCGCGACTTGAAGCCGATTTCGCCGGCCAGGTAGCGCTCGGGATCCAGGTCCGGCGCCGGGGTCTCCAGTTCGCCGCTGCGCGCGATGTCGAACCGGGTGAGATCGGAGAGGTTGGGCGCGCGGTAGCCTTGCGCCACGCCCGCGAAGAGCACGTTCCGACGGTCTTCCTCCAGGGGGACCAGCAGGCGGAGCGAGCCGACCACCGTGTCCCAGTCGTCCTCGACGGACATTACGCCGCCGGTGTCCGGATCCTTGACCCGGTCGGCGTCGGCCTTCGCGTAGTTGTAGCGCGCGCCGGGCGTCAGTTCCGCGCGCCCGTCGAAGAGCGGCAGGGTGTCCTGGACGTAGACGCCGACGGAATCGTAGGCGGCGTCGTCGGCCACGGGCCCCTGGATCTCGACCTTGTCGAGCGAGCCGTCGACCTTGTACTTCCGCGCGTAGGAATCCACCACGTCGCGATAGTATTCGGCGCCGTAGACCCACTGGCCCGCGTCCGTGTCGGACTCGAGCTGGACGGCCGCGCCCCAGGTGACGACGTCGAAGCCCTGCGTGTCGCTCGTGTCGTCCTTCCTGACGCGGTAGAGATCCTCCTCCTGGGCGTGGCGCGAGAGGGTGACCTCCATGCGGTCCACGAACCCGGCCATGTTTTCGACGCCGTACCGGAGGTAAGTCAGGTGGCGGTCCTGGTCGTAGCGGTGCACCTTGTCGTCGCCGGGCGTGAGGCCTTCCCAGTCGAGCCCGTACACGGTCCGGTGCGTGCGCCAGGCGTCGTCCTGGTGGACGGTCTGGTGGCCGAGCGTGAAGCGGGCGTCGTCGTTCACGTAGTACTCCACGCGCCCGTCGTAATCCTGTTCCTGGTAGCCGGTGTGCTCCTGCTTCCCGACATCCTTCCCGCCGCGCAGGTCGCCGAAATCCTTCAGGGATACGCCCCCGACGAAGCCCAGGTGCTCGCTGGGCCGGGCGCCGGCCTGCAGCCGGCCGAGGTTCGACCCCTCCGCCGTCGCGCCGCGGTACAGCACCCGGCCGTTCCACGCGGCCTGGCCATCGTATTCCGGCGGGGCGAGGGTCAGGACGTTCATCGTACCGCCGACCGCGTCGCTGCCGTACATCACCGAGCCGGGCCCCATGACCACTTCGCCGCGGGCGATGGACAGGGGATCCACCGTGTTCCAGTATTGGTTCGGGCCGTCGCGGAACACCGAATTATTCAGCCGGATGCCTTCGATCAGGCAAAGCGTCCGGAAGCCGGTGAAGCCGCGCAGGAACGGCGAGCCCTGGCCGTAGGAGGTCTTCTGGATCATCGCCGACGGCAGGCCCTTGAGCAGGTCCGGCGTTGTCCGGAGGCCTTCCCGCGAGGTCAGTTCCCGCGCGTCCAACCCGTAGACCGTCGCGGCCTCGGCCTGGGGATCGCGCGGCGTGCGCGACGCCGTTACGACCACCTCGGGAAGCGCCGCCTCCTCCGTCCCGGCCGCGGCAACCGGCACGAGACTCCACGCCACGAGTCCCGCCACAACCCATTTGCCCGCTGTTTGTATCGACATGGCTCCTCCTTCTACCCGTTAAGCGGCCGAGCCCGGGAAAAAGTTCACGGGGAAAAAAACGCTCGTGTCGGCGCCGAACTTGCCTGGGATGGTCAACTTGTGTGAACCTTGCTGCGTATCAGTGTTGACCATGCACGACGAACCCGATGATTTTGAGCTGATGCGCCTCGTCCGGGGCGGCGACCCCGAGGCCATGGCCTGTCTCGTGCGCCGGCACCAGGGCCCCCTCCTGAACTTTTTCCGGCGCATGGGCGCTTGTACGGATGCGGAAGACGCGGTTCAGGAGACGTTCATTCGCGTGTACAACTACCGGGACAGGTATCGCCCGACGGCCAAGTTCACGACGTTTCTCTACACCGTCGCGCGGCATGTCCGCAACGACCTGTTGCGAAAGGTCATGCGCCGGGAGGCGCTGGTCGAGCGGATATCGGCGGAACCGGAGGCGACCCCGCCGGCGCCGGGGCCCGGCGGCGTCGCCTGGAGACTGGACATCCACGCGGCGCTGGCCCGGCTGCCGGAGAAGCTGCGCGGCGTCGTGGTCCTGGGCGTCTACCAGGGCCTGCGGCAGGAGGAGATCGCCGCCGTGCTGGGCATTCCGCTGGGAACGGTCAAGTCCCGCATGTTCAATGCGCTGGAGCGGCTGAAGGAGATATTCGATGAAGACCGCTGACTACTGTCCTCGCGCAACGGAGGCCCCGGCCTACAGCCTCGGCGAACTGCCGCCGGCGGAGAAAAAGGATTTCGAGCAGCACCTGGCGGCGTGTCCCGCCTGCGCGCGGGCCGCAGCCTCGTCCAGGCTCGTGATCGCGCGCCTGCGCGAGGATCCGGACGCCGAGGGCTCCCCCACCCTGGCCGATCGGATCGCGCAGAGGATCGAGGCCGGGGACACCCGGCCGGCCCGCCGGCGTTCCGCCTGGACGGTCCCCGCACGGGTGGCGGCCCTGCTGCTGGCCACGCTGGGGCTTGGTGCTTTCCTGGCTCGCGACGAACGGCCCGAGGACGCCCCCGACCTGGCGGCCGCCCGCCGCGACGCGCTGGCCTGGCTGTGCCGGACCCAGGGTCCGAACGGAGGCTGGTCGGCCGGCGAAGGCGCCATCCGGGAAAAGTACGGCATCGGCGTGTCCGCCCTCGCCCTGCTGGCGCTGATGCAGGATCCGGTCGACTCGCGCCGCGAACCCGGCGCGACCGTCATCCGGCGGGGCGTGGATTACCTGGTCCGCGCGCAGAACGAAAAGGGCCTGTTCGGCGCCGTGTTCTCCGGCGCGACGTACAACCAGGGTCTGGCCACGCTCGCCTTGCTGGAGGCGTGCGCGCTGGAGTCCAATGCCGCATGGCGCGCTTCGGCGGAAAAGGCCGTGGCCTATCTCGTCTCGATCCAGGACCGGACGGGCGGCTGGGACTACCTGCGGGCGGCACCCGGCTCGGCCAATACTTCCGCCAGCGTCTGGCCCCTGCTGGCCCTTCTCCGGGCCGACGAGCAGGGCTTCCCGGACCTGCGGCCCGCCATCGAGCGCGGCATGGCCTGGATGAAAACCACCATCAACGCGGAAGGCCGGATGGGTTACCGGCGCGCCGGCCATGCGCCCTACGGCTCGGAAACGCTCACGGCGGCGGGCGCGGCCTGTCTTGTCCGGCGCGGGAACCCCGCCGATGAACCGCTCGTGAAGACGATGCTGAACGCCCTCCGCGTCGGCCCCGAGCAAACTCAAATGGACTTCTACCGGGCTTTCTTCACCACGGAAGTCCTGTCCGCCGCCCGACAATCCCTGCGCGAGCAACTGGCGGCCCTGCAATACCGAACCGGCCCGAACAGCGGGAGCTGGGAACCCACGGACCGGTGGGGCCGAACGGGCGGCCCGGTCTACGCCACCGCGCTCGCGACGCTCTGCATGGCGCGGGAGTAAAGGGAGGCGCCCGATCCTATAGCAGGCCGCTGTGGCCGGGGTCATTGACCCCGGCGGTCGTTGACCCCGGCGTCGGCGCCAAGCGGACCGGCCTCACCGAGGCCGGCTACAGAATTCCAGAGTCATTCTAGCGTGCGCCCGAGGTGAAGGACTTCGGCGCGACGGGCACCCAGCGCTCAAGGATGTCCTGGAGCGTGCCGTCCTCCCGCCAGCCGGCCAGGATCGCGTTGACCTGGTCCTTCAGTTCGGTGTTCTTCGGGCTCACGCCCCACGCGATGTCCTCCTCGGTCAGCCGCACGCTCGAGAACGTCAGCTCCGACTCGTACTTCGACGCGAACCAGAAGACCGCCGGGGCGTCGTCGAGATAGATGTCCAGCGTCCGGTTCCGGAGCGCCAGCGCGGCGTCGTTCGGGATTTCGTAGCGAAGCAACTGCGCGTTGCGGAAATGCTCCTGGGCGAAGATCTCGGCCGTCGTGCCCTTTTTCACCCCGACCTTGGCGTCCGCTCGCAGGAGGCCCTCTCTCGTTCCGTACGGCTCCGAGCCCTTCCGGCGGACCAGCGCCATCAGGCCGGAGGTCATGTACGGATCGCAGAACGCGACCCGGACTTTCCGCATCTCCGTGACGGACATGCCGGCCATGATGATGTCGATGCGCCCGGTCAGCAGGGCCGGGACCTGGTCCTCCCACTTCAATTCGACCCACTCGACGGGCCGCCGCAATTCCCGCGCCAGGCGGCGGGCGAAGTCGGCCTCCAGGCCGACGATCTGCCCGTCGGTCTTGGCGATGACCGGCGGCAGGTCCGGCGTGACGCCGACCCGCAGGGGCGCGCGCAGGGCCACCGTGCTGCAACCCGCGAGGGCGAAAACCGCGATGCCGAGCATGGACAAACAGCGTTTCATGGGGGCTCCTTATTGCAGGGTGATATTCCAAGAAGCGCAATCGGAAGTCTAGCGCAATGCATCGTGCGGCGTAATGCCTCGCTCATGTAGGGGCGCCGCTTGCCGGCGCCCGCCCTGTAGTACGCGCTTCGCTTCACTACAGGGCCCGCGGGCGTCGCAAGCGACGCCCCCTCGTGTTTGGCCCTTTACTAGTCCGCGACATGGCCTGAAGAGAACGAGCTTTTTTCTCTTGGTATTCAGGACCTAGTATATATACTAGGTTACAGAAAGGAGCTCTCTATGGGCTATCCAACG
>JAGNIJ010000045.1 GCA_018001225.1 Kiritimatiellia bacterium
GGCAGAGGCCCGGTCCCGGGGGCACGGCGCGGAGCTGACGGAAGGCCTGCTGGCCCCAGCGCAGAAATTCGTACCGCGCGGCGTTGCGTTCGAACTCGATGCGCATGTTGGCGTCGAGGGCGCCGGGCGAGGCGGTCTCGTCCACCTGGACCGAGTGATCGATCACCAGGTCCACGGGGATCTGCGGCTCGATGGCGCGCGGGTCGCGTCCGGCCCGAACCATGGCGCTGCGCAGCGCGGCCAGGTCCACCACGCAGGGCACGCCGGTGAAATCCTGCAGCAGCACGCGGGCGGGCAGGAACGGCACCTCGGTCTTCTGCGCCGCGCCGGGCTGCCATTCCGCCAGCGCGCGGACGTGCTCCTGCCGGAAGGCCGGATGGCCCTGCCGCCGCAGGACGGCCTCGAGCAGGACCCGGATGGAATAGGGGAGTCCCGGCCGCGTTCCGGCGAACCGGGCGAGGCCGTGGTAGTGAACAGTCCGGCCGTCCGCGGCCGTGAAGGAGTCCAGCGATCTATTCATGCGTTTCCTGTCCGGGCTGGGGTTGAAAACCGGATGCAGACCTTAAGGCCAAGGGCGGATCAAAGTCAACCGGCCCTCTTTTTTTTGTGGCAATTCCGGCCGGGGGCCACTATCTTTCCAAAAAGCACAGGAGCGGCATTGCATCCACCTGTACAACGCACCACGGGGAGAAAATCCATGATCCGCAAAGCATTGGTTGTCCTGGCGTTAGTGTCCCTGACCGCCGGCGTATGTTTGGGCGAATCCAGCCGGCTGATGCTGTCCGTTGAAAACAAGATGCCGGAGCTCCACCGCCTGGAACTCGGGGCCCTGGGCCTGTACGAGGATGTCCCGGCCGTCTTCCCCGCCTGGAGCGATTCGGAAGTCTACCTGCTGGAGCCCTATGCGCGCTTCGGCCTCTTCCGCAACTTCACCGTCTTCACCCGCGTCCCGTACGTGTCGATCGAGCCCGATGTCGGCGAAACGACCGACGGCCTGGGCGACGTCTCGGCCGGCTTTGAACTGGTGGCGTTCGAGGACTACTTCGATTTCCCGTACATCATCCCGCACGCGCAGGTCATCTTCGACACGGCCGACGAGGGCCTGGGCTACGGCGAAACGCGCCTGCTGGGCGGCATCGCGGTCGGCACGGTGGTCGACGACCAGTGGCATTACGTGATCGATGTCGGCTACATGACCTCCGACGACGACGACGACCTGTACCGGGTGTCCGGCGGTTTCGTCTGGGACCTGAACAAGCAGTGCTCGCTTCTCGCGGAAGGCATCGTCACGGGCGAGGATTACGAGGACAACAGCTACACGCTGTACGGGCAGGGCGGCATCACCTACCGGCCGTTCGACGAACTGTCCTACGTCTTCTACGCGGGCACGGGCGACGCGGTCGATTTCTCCGCCGCGCTGAAGATCGCCTGGAGCTTCTAGTCCGCTTCGAACGCGGGAGGGCGGGGCATGAACCGGCTGACGTCTCCCTACCGGTGCCACCTGTTCATCTGCGGAAACGACCGCCAGGGCGCGCGCAAGTCGTGCGCCGACGGCGGCGCGGGCCCGGCGATCAAGGATCTTCTCAAGCAGCAGGTCGCCGCGCGCGGCTGGAAGGGCCGGGTGCGCGTGTCGCAGAGCGGCTGCCTCGGCCTCTGCGAGCGCGGGCCCAACGTGATGATCTACCCGCAGGGGCTCTGGTTCAGCGCCGTCGCCCCCGCGGACGCGGAGGCGATCCTGGCCGAGGTCGGGAAGCTGCTGTCGTAGCCCGGGCGGCTACCGGAACACCGGCAGTTCCGCGTCCGCCATCTCCGCCAGTTTCGGCAGGCGCTCGTCCTTGGCCGAGAGCCGGAAGTCCGTCCCCGGCCACGGGATGCCGATCGCCGGGTCCGACCACAGGATCCCGCGGTCGTCCGCGGGGTCGTAGAAGTCCGTGCACTTGTACAGGAAATCCGCCTGCTCGCTGACCACGCAGAACCCGTGCGCGAACCCCTCCGGGATGAACAACTGTTTCCCGTTGTCGCCGGAGAGCACCATGCCGAACCACTTCCCGAAGTGCGGGCTGCCGCGCCGGAGGTCCACCGCGACGTCGTAGACCTCGCCGGCCAGGACCATGACGAGCTTGGCCTGCGGCCGGCGCAGCTGGAAGTGCAGGCCGCGCAGCGTGCCGCGGCCGGAATGGGAGAAATTATCCTGCACGAAGTCGCGGTCGAGCCCGAGCGGCCGGTATTTTTCGCGGTGGTACGTTTCCATGAAGAAGCCGCGCGGGTCGCCGAAGCGGTCGGGCCGGAAGACGAGGACGCCGGGGAGCGGGGTCGGTTCGCATTGCAGGGCCATGGTCAGGAGTCCTTTTCCGCGGCGATCCGCGCCAGGTAGCGGCCGTACTCGTTCTTCATCATGTCCGCCGCCAGTTGCCGGAGCCGGGCGGCGTCGATGTACCCGAGCCGGAAGGCGATCTCCTCGATGCACGCGACCTTCAGGCCCTGCCGGTCCTCGATGGTCTGAACGAAGTTCGACGCCTGCTGCAGCGACTCGTGCGTCCCGGTATCGAGCCACGCGACGCCCCGCCCGAGCAGTTCCACGCGCAGCCGCCCGCGCCGCAGGTACTCCAGGTTCAGATCCGTGATCTCCAGTTCGCCCCGCGCGGACGGCTTCAGCCCCGCCGCGAGCCGCGTCACCTCCCGGTCGTAGAAATAGAGCCCGGGCACGGCGTAGTGCGACCGGGGCTTCGCGGGCTTCTCCTCGATGCTCAACGCCCGGCCCGTCGGGTCGAATTCGACCACGCCGTACCGCTCGGGATCCTTCACCGGGTATCCGAAGATCAGCCCGCCCTCCTTCAGTTGCCCCGCCCGGCGGAACAGCTCCTGCAGCCCGTGCCCGTAGAAGATGTTGTCGCCCAGGATCAGCGCCGCCGGGCTGTCGCCGAGAAAATCGCGCCCGATGAGGAACGCCTGGGCCAGGCCCTCGGGCCGGGGCTGCTCGGCGTACGAGAACTTCAGGCCGACCTGCGCGCCGTCCCCCAGCAACTGGCGGAAGCGCGGCACGTCCTCGGGCGTCGAGATGATGAGGATCTCCCGGATGCCCGCCAGCATGAGCACGGAGAGCGGGTAGTAGATCATCGGCTTGTCGTAGACCGGCAGGAGCTGCTTGCTCACCGCCCGCGTGATCGGGTAGAGCCGCGTCCCCGAGCCGCCCGCCAGGATGATGCCTTTCATGCCGTGCCCCCGTTTTTCCAATCATTGGAAAAAAACGCGCAAAATTTTCCAATCATTGGAAACTTTATGCCCCGGTTTTTCCAAACATTGGAAAAATCCGCCCCTATTTTTCCAATGTTTGGAAAAAAAGCGAGCGGAGTTTTTCGCCGGGAGGCTCGCCCTCCAGGAGTGTAATCCATGAACTGGAGGGCGAGCGTCCCCGCGAGCCGTCAGCCGTAGTGCGCCTTGATCCAGCGCTGGTACTCGCCGGTGCGGACCTGGTCCACCCAGTCGCGGTGCTCCATGTACCACCGGACGGTCTTGCGCAGGCCGCTTTCAAACGACTCCTCCGGACGCCAACCGAGCTCCCGCTCGATCCGGGAGCAGTCGATCGCGTAGCGCCGGTCGTGCCCGGGGCGGTCCTTGACGAAGGTGATCAGCTCGCGCCGGGGCCGGCCGCCGGGCCGCGGCCCGGCCAGTTCGTCCACGAGGTCGCAGACGAGGCCGACGACCTCGAGGTTCGGCCGCTCGCTCCGGCCGCCGACGTTGTAGGTGCGACCCGCCGCGCCCCGCGTCATCACCCGCCAGATCGCCGTGCAGTGGTCGCGGACGTAGAGCCAGTCGCGGACGTTTTTCCCGTCGCCGTAGACGGGGAGCGGCTTGCCCTCGAGGGCGTTGAGAACCATCAGCGAGATCAGCTTTTCGGGGAACTGGTAAGGCCCGTAGTTGTTCGAGCAGTTGGAGATGGTGATCGGCAGCCCGTAGGTCTCGTGCCACGCCCGCGCGAGATGGTCGGACGCGGCCTTGGAGGCGGAGTAGGGGCTGTTGGGCTGGTAGGGCGTGTCCTCGGTGAAGAGGCCGGTCGGGCCGAGCGAGCCGAAGACCTCGTCGGTGCTGATGTGGTGGAAGCGGGCGATCCGGTCGCGCCGCTCGCGGAAGAGCTCGAGCAGGACGTGCGTGCCGACGATGTTGGTCTGGATGAAGTCGTCGGGCCGCACGATGGAGCGGTCGACGTGCGACTCGGCGGCGAAGTGGCAGATCGCGTCCACGCCGTGCGCGTCGAGCGCGCGGGCGAGGGCGGGGCGGTCGACGAGGTCGGCCCTCACGAGCACGTAGCGGCCGGGGAAGCGCGCCTCGAGGTCGGCGAGGCTCAACGGGTTGCCGGCATAGGTCAGCTTGTCCACGTTGATGACGCGGCCGGTGAAATCGGCGGCCTCCTCGAGCAGGTACCGGATGAAATTGGCGCCGATGAAGCCGCAGCCGCCCGTGACCAGGAGGTTGTTCATGGTTTCGCTTCCTCGATTTCCCGCCGCCACGCCGCGCCGTGGAGCCGGACGAATTCCGCGAGGTCCTCCGCCCACGGCCGCATGACGTGGAGCCCCTCCGCCTTCAGCCGCGCGTTCTCCAGGATCGAGTTGGCCGGCCGCCGCGCGGGCGTCGGGTACTCGGCGGTGGCGCACGGCTCCACGCGGGTTCCGACGTCCATCCGCCGCAGGAACTCAACGGCCAGGTCGTACCAGGTGCAGGCGCCCTCCGCGCTGGCATGATACAGCCCCCGCGCCCCGCCCTCCAGCGCCTTCCGGATCTGTTCGGCCAGCCGCCGCGACCACGTGGGCGAGCCGTACTGGTCGGCGACGACGCGCAGCGGGACGTCCGGCTTCGCGAGCGCGCGCCGCAGGATCGTGCGCAGGAAATTGTGCCCGCGCGCGCCGTACAGCCAGGCGGTCCGCAGGATGATGTGCCGTGCGGTGGCCCGCCGGACCGCCTCCTCGCCTTCGAGCTTGGTGGTCCCGTACACGGACGCCGGGCCGGTTGGATCGGTCTCGACGTAGGGTCGCGGCGGGGGGCGGAGGCCGTCGAAAACGTAATCGGTCGAGACGTGGACCAGCACGCCGCCGTGCCGCTCGACGTACTCCGCCAGCACGCGGGGACCGACCGCGTTCGCGCGGCGGGCGGCCTCGCGGTCGGTCTCGGCCTCGTCCACCTGCGTGTAGGCGGCCGCGTTGATCACCGCGTCCGGCCGGAAGGCCGAGAGCGCCCGTTCCACCGCGCCGGGGTCGGCGATGTCGAGGTCGGGCAGGTCCAGCCCGGCGGCCTCGCAGTCGGCGAAGACCTCGAGGCTGTCGCGGCCCAGCTGCCCCTTCGAGCCCGTGACGAAGATTCTCATGCGGGGCGCCACTGTAGCCGAGGGCGGGGGGGAGGGCCAGCGGAAAGAGTTTGCCTGCGGCGGGCGTCGTGCTAGCATGGTGCCGAGCACACGGAGGCGCGTCATGGCAACGGAAATCGAAATTGGCGTCATTACGCATTACTTCGGCCACCTGAACGTGGCGGCGATCAAGCTGACCGGCTCGCTGGCGGTCGGCGATACGCTCCGCATCAAGGGCCATACGACGGACATGACGGTGACGGTGGATTCCATCCAGATCGAGCACAAGTCCGTGCAGCAGGCGGCGCAGGGCGACAACGTGGGCATCAGGGTGCCGGACCACGCGCGGGAGCACGACAAGGTGTACAAGGTGGCGCCCTGATTTTCCCCACGGACCGGACGGATGGATAATCTCGACCTGAACCTGGACCGGCTCGACCGGGCCTTTCCCGCCGATTTCACCCCGGAGCAGGTGGCGCGCGGCAAGACGCTGTTTCTCAAGCGGCTCGCGCTCTCCGCCCACCGCTTCTACGGCGGCAAGATGCAGACCGCGCCGAAGGTGGCCGCGTTCGGGTTCAATTGGTTCAACGTCTGGTACACCCCCGGCGTCTCGTCCGTCTCGACCGCCATCCGCGACGACCACGAGGCCTCGTACGACCTCTCCAACCGCGGCAACCTGGTCGCCGTCGTGAGCGATTCCACGCGCGTGCTCGGCGACGGGGACGTCTCCCCGTCCGGCGGGCTGGGCGTGATGGAGGGCAAGGCCTTCCTGATGAAGATGCTCGGCGGCGTGGACGCGACGGCCCTGTGCATGGACAGCCGGGGCCCGGACGGGAAGCCGGACCCCGGCGTCATCATCGATTTCGTGCGCCGCCTGCAGCCGTCGTTCGGCGCGGTCAACCTCGAGGACATCGCCCAGCCCCATTGCTACCGCGTGCTCGACGTCCTGCGCGAGACGTGCGAGATCCCCGTCTGGCACGACGACGCCCAGGGCACCGGCTGCGTCACGCTCGCCGGCCTGCTCAACGCCCTGAAAGTCGCGGGCAAGGCTCTGGCGGACGCCCGGATCGTGTTCTACGGGGCGGGCGCGTCGAACACCACGATTGCCCGGCTCATCCTCGGCGCCGGGGGGGACCCCGGGCGCATGATCCTGTTCGACACGCACGGTTCGCTTGGCCGGCACCGCGACGACATCCGCGCCGACGCGCGGTTCTACCGCAAGTGGGAGCTCTGCGAGCAGACCAACCCGGACGGCCTCCGGACCGTGGAGGAGGCCGTGCGCGGCGCGGATGCGCTCATCGCCCTCTCCAAGCCCGGCCCCGGTACGGTCAAACCCGAATGGATACGGGCCATGGCGCCGCGGTCCATCGTCTTCGCCTGCGCCAATCCCGTGCCGGAGATCTATCCGCACGCCGCGAAGGCGGCCGGCGCGTACATCGTGGCCACCGGCCGCGGCGATTTCCCGAACCAGGTCAACAACTCGCTGGGTTTTCCCGCGATCCTCAAGGGCGCGTTGCTCGTCCGCGCGCGCAAGATCACCGACGGCATGGCCATCGCCGCCGCCCGCTCGCTGGCGGAGTTCGCGGAGCAAAAGGGCCTTTCGCCGGACTATATCATCCCGACGATGGAAGAGGCCGGCGTCTTCCCGCGCGAGGCCGCGGACGTCGCCATGCAGGCCCTCCGCGACGGCGTCGCCCTGCGCGAACTTTCCCGCGAGGAAGTCTATGCCCGCACGGAGGCCGGCATCCGGGACGCCCGCCGGATGCTCGACGTGATGCTGGAGCAGGGACTCGTTTCCCGCCCGCCGCCCGCCCTGCTGCGGGAGGCGCTGGACGGCGCCGTCGCCGAGGTCCGGGGCGCGCTATAAGACCACCCGCCGGGCGACCTCGGCAAAATCGGTGAACCGGTCAAAACCCGCGAGCCGCAATTTTTCCGCGGACAACTGGGAATCCAGCGGCCGGCGCGCCGGGCGGCGGGCCGGGGTCCGGCACGGGGACAGGTGATCGGCGGGCCGGCCCAGGACGCGGGCGAGTTCCTGCGTCCATTGATAGCGCGTGGCGCCGCGCGCCGCGCTGACGTGGAAGATCCCCGCGGCCTGCCGCGCCACGAGGAAGGCGATCGCCTCCGCCACGTCGTCCGCCCAGGTCGGAACCCGGATCAGCACGTCATCCACCTCTGCCGGCCGCGGGTCCAGGATCTGCTGGGCCATCTGGAACAGGAAGCCCGCTTGGCCGCGGTGGGCCGGTTCGAGGCCGATGAGGATGGGGATGCGCACGACCAGCGAGCCGGGCCGGGCGAGGGCGAGGTCCTCCGCCTCGGCCTTGGACTGCCCGTACACGCTCAACGGGCGGCGCTCGTCCTCCTCGCGGTAGGGCGGCGACTCGCCGTCGAAGACGTAGTCCGTGCTGACCAGCACGAGGCGCGCGGCCGGGGGCAGGGCGGCGGCCATCACGCGGACCGGTTTCGTGTTCAGGCGCCGGGCCTCGTCCGGGTGGGTTTCGCAGAAATCCGGGTCGCGGTAGGCGGCGGCATGGACCACGACGTCCGGCCGGGCGGCGTCCAGGAGCGCGCGCACCGCGTCGGGCTGTCTCAAGTCGAGGGGCGTCCCGGCGTGCTGAAAGCCGGACCGGACGACGCGGCCGTCCGCTTCCAGCCGGCGGGCCACGGCCTCGCCGAGGAATCCGCTGGCGCCGGTGACCAGGAACGTGTTCATGGGTGCGTCCGACCGTAACAAGTTGGCTCACATCCGTGAAGGGCTTTGTTACTTCCCCCGGACGAGACACAACCGGCGCGGGCGCCGGCAGGGTTGCATTCCGGGCGGCCGGCGGATAAGATGCGCCGGTTTTTCGGGAAGGAGCGGGTGGGAATGAAGATCACGATTGTCGGCACGGGCTATGTCGGGCTGGTCACGGGCGCCTGCTTTTCCGAGGTGGGCCACGAGGTCCTGTGCGTGGACAAGGATGAGCGCAAGATCAAGATGCTCCGGGCCAACCAGATGCCCATCTACGAGCCCGGGCTCGACGAGGTCGTCGCGCGCAACGTCGCCGCCGGCCGGCTTCGCTTCTCCACGTCGCTGGTCGAGGGCACCGATTTCGCCGAGGTGATCTTCATCGCCGTCGGCACGCCGCCCGGCGCCCAGGGCGAGGCCGACCTCTCGTACGTCGAGCAAGTCGTCCGCGAGGTCGCCGAGCACATGACCTCGTACCGGCTGCTCGTGGAAAAGAGCACGGTCCCGGTCAACACGGCGGAGCAGATCAAGCGCACGGTCCTGCGCTATTCCCGCAAGGACGTGGCGTTCGACGTGGCCTCCAATCCCGAGTTCCTGCGCGAGGGGACGGCGATCGAGGACGCCCTCCAGCCTGACCGCGTGGTGGTGGGGGTGGAGAGCGAGCGTGCCGCGCACCTGCTGAAGGCCATCTACGCGCCCATCGTCGCCCGCAGCGGCGGCGCGTTCGTGGAGATGGGCATCGCCAGCGCGGAGCTGACGAAGCACGCCTCGAACTCGTTCCTCGCCATGAAGATCTCCTACATCAACGCCGTCAGCCGCATCTGCGAGCTGGCCGGTGCGGACGTGGAGCAGGTGGCGAACGGCATGGGCCTCGACCGCCGCATCGGGCGGCAGTTCCTGAAGGCGGGCGTTGGATACGGCGGCTCGTGTTTCCCGAAGGACGTGGACGCCTTCGTCCACCTGGCGGACCAGCTGGGCTACGATTTCGAGCTGCTCAAGAACGTGCGGCTGATCAACGAGGCCCAGCGCGAGCACGTGATGCAGAAGATCCGGCACGAGCTCTGGGTCATCCAGGACAAGACCGTGGCGGTGCTGGGGCTCGCGTTCAAGCCCTGCACGGACGACGTGCGGGAGGCGGCCTCGCTGTACTTCGTGCCCCGGCTCCAGGAGGCCGGCGCGCGGCTGCGCCTGTGGGACCCGGTGGCCACCGACAATTTCAAGACCCTCTATCCGGACCTGGCGTATTTCACGAGCCTCGAGGAATGCGTGAAGGACGCGGACCTGGCGCTGATCCTGACCGAGTGGTCGCAGATCGGCGAGCTGGGCCCGGAGCGGCTCCGGTCGCTGATGAAATGCCCGGTGGTCGTCGACGGCCGCAATATGTTCGATCCGAACGAAATGAGGGCCAAGGGGTTTGCCTACCATTGCGTGGGCCGCCCTTGAGAAGGCGTTTGACAACGGCCGGGCCTTGGCTTAATGGTGCCCGGCATTCGCGGCGGTGAGTGAAGGAACCTGTCCTGGAAGGGGGGAGATTACACCCAGTGTCAGAAGTCAAAGTCAGAAAAGGCGAGTCGGTGGAAAAGGCGCTGCGCCGGCTGAAGAAGAAGATGGATAAAGAAGGCATTATGCGGGAGATCCGCTCGCATCGGCACTACGAGAAGCCGAGCGAGAAGCGGAGTCGCAAGCAGGCGCGGGCGCGCCTGCGCGCGTTGAAAGGCTGATAGAACCGGTTCGGGCAAAAAACTCTCCTCCACCCGGGGGAGAGTTTTTGCCGTCACGAGGCTTCATGATCATCGGACTGACCACGCGGTGGAATGCCCGTCGCCACACGGAGGGCGAGCGGATGATCGAGGAGATCCTCGCCCTGGGCTTCGACCACGTGGAACTGGGGTACGACCTGCGCCTGGACCTGGTGCCGGGCGTGCTGCGCATGGTGGAACAGAAGGCCGTGCGCGTGTGGAGCCTCCATAACTTCTGCCCCGTTCCCGTGGGCGCGCCGAAGGGGCACCCGGAGTTGTTCAGCCTGTCCAGCCGCGATCCCCGCGAGCGCGAGCGGGCGGTGCAGCACACGGAGCGGACGATCCGGTTCGCGGGGGAGGTCGGGGCCCGGGTCGTCGTGGCGCACGCCGGCAACGTGGAGATGACCAAGTACAGCCGGGAACTGCTGGCCCTGTGCGCCGAGGGGCGGCTCGGGACGCCGGCGTACGAGAAGACCAAGCTCAAGCTGCAGATCGTCCGGGAAAAGAAGGCGGGCCCCCACCTGGCCGGGTTGCGGGAAAGCGTGGAGAGGCTGGCGCCGGTCCTCGCGGAGACCGGGGTGCAGTTGGCCCTGGAAAACCTGCCCACGTGGGAGGCGGTGCCGACCGAGGTGGAAATGGAGCGGCTCTGCCGGGAGCTCGACAGCCCGCACCTGCGCTACTGGCACGACATCGGGCACGGGCAGATCCGGGCGCTGCTGGGCTTCATCAACCCGGAGCGCTGGCTGGAGCGGCTGTCGCCCTGGCTCGCGGGCATGCATATCCACGACGTGCGGCCGCCGGCGCTGGACCACGCCATGCCGCCGGGCGGCCTGGTGGATTTTACGCGCTTCCGCGAAATCATGAAATCGGATATCGTTCGCATCCTGGAGCCGGGCCCGGACGCGCCCGCGGAGAAGATCATGGAGGCCCTCGCCTACCTTCGCGGCGTGTGGGAAGGACCCGGGCTCGAAACGTAAGCAGGGGAACACGGCATGAAGAAAGCGCTGATCACCGGTGTCACGGGCCAGGACGGATCCTACCTGGCGGAATGGCTTCTGGACAAAGGCTACGCGGTCTACGGCATGGTGCGCCGCTCGAGCACGGAGACCTTCGACCGCATCGGCCACATCAAGGACCGCCTGAACCTGGTCCAGGCCGACCTCCTCGACGAGCTTTCGCTGATCAAGGTCCTGGAGGAATGCCTCCCGGACGAGATCTACAACCTGGCGGCGATGTCCTTCGTCCCGACCTCCTGGAGTCAGCCCGTGCTGACGGGCGAGTTCACCGGCATCGGCGTCACCCGCCTGCTCGAGGCCGTCCGCCTCGTGTGCCCGCGGGCGCGCGTGTACCAGGCCTCCAGCAGCGAGATGTTCGGCAAGGTCCGCGAGGTCCCGCAGACGGAACTCACGCCGTTCCACCCGCGCAGCCCGTACGGCGTGGCCAAGGCCTACGGCCATTTCATCACGGTCAACTACCGCGAGAGCTACGGGCTGCACGCGCTCTCCGGCATCCTCTTCAACCACGAGAGCCCGCGCCGCGGCAAGGAGTTCGTGACGCGCAAGATCTCGGACGGCGTGGCCCGGATCAAGGCCGGCCTGCAGGACAAGCTGCCCATGGGCAATATCGAGGCCAAGCGCGACTGGGGCTTCGCCGGCGACTACGTCCGGGCCATGTGGATGATGCTCCAGCAGCCCGAGCCGGACGACTACGTCATCGCCACCGGCGAGAATCACTCGGTGCGCGAGTTCCTCGAACTGGCCTTTGCCCGCGCGGGGCTGCACTGGGAGGATCACGTCGTCATCGATTCCGCGTTGATGCGCCCGGCCGAGGTGGAGCACCTGCTCGGCGACTCGACCAAGGCGCGCACGAAGCTCGGGTGGAAGCCCGAGGTGGATTTCCCGGGCCTGGTCCACATGATGGTGGACGCCGACCTGGAGCGGTACGGGGTCGGAAAGAAATAGCATGAAGGTTCTGGTCACGGGCGCGGGGGGCTTTGCGGGCTGGCATGTGGTGGCCGACCTCGCCGCGGCGGGGCACGAGCCGTTGGCCATGGACCGGCCCGGCGTGGCCCTGCCGCCCGCCGCGGCCCCATGCTCCGGCGACGTGCTGGACCGCGAGGCGACCGGGCAGCGGGTGGCCGAACTCCAGCCCGGCGGCTGCATTCACCTGGCGGGCGTGGCGTTCGTCCCCATGGGCTGGACCGATCCGGACGCCGTCTTCTCCTCGAACGTCCTCGGAACCGTCCGCGTCCTGGAGGCTTTCCGGCGGCACGCCCCGGCCGCCCGTGTCCTCGTCGTCACCTCGGCCGAGGTCTACGGCCGTTCCGGCGCGGCGGGCCGGGCGCTGGACGAGGCCGCGCCGCTGGAGCCGGACAACTTGTACGCCCTTTCCAAGCGCGCCGCCGACGGCGCCGCGAGGATGTACGCGGAACATTACGGCATGCGGGTCCTGGTCGCGCGCCCCGGGAACCATATCGGGCCCGGGCAATCCTCCCGCTTCGTGGCCACCGGGTTCGCGGAGCAGGTGGCGGCCATCGCGCTGGGCCGCGCCGAGCCCGTCGTGCGCGTCGGCAACCTCGACAGCCTCCGGGACTTCCTCGACGTGCGCGACGTGGCCCGGGCCTACCGGCTGCTGCTCGAGCGGGGGCGTCCGGGCGAGGCCTACAACATCGCCTCCGGGAAGCAGGTCCGGGTCGGGGACCTCCTCGACGAGTTGTGCCGCCTGGCCGGGATCCGGCCCCGCATCGAGGTGGACCCGGCCCGCTACCGGCCCGCCGATGTCCACGGCGGACTGGATTGCGGAAAGATCCGGCGCGAGCTGGGGTGGGCGCCGGCGATCCCCTTGTCGGACACCCTGCGGACGATCCTGGACGACGCCCGGCAGCGCCTCGCGAAGGCGGAGTAGGCCATGGGCGGGGCGCGGCGCATCCTCTCCGTCGGCGTGCGGGTGGGGTTGTGTGTCGGCCTCATGGGTTTCCTGCTGCGCCGCCTCGATCTCGCGGAGTTTGGCCGCGTCCTGGCGGGGGCCGCCGCGCAGTGGCCGTGGTGGCTGGCGGGCCTGGGCTTCACCTTCCTCGGCCTCTTCGCGGGGGCCTGGCGGTGGGCTGAACTCCTCGCCGCCCAGGGGCTTCGGCTCCCGTTCGGGCAGGTGTTCAGCATCTTTTTCATCGGCCAGTTCTTCAACGCCTTCATGCTCGGCGCCTGCGGCGGCGACGTGGCGCGCGCCTACTACGTGACGCGCCGGGCCGGCGGCGGCCGCCGGGCCGAGGCGGCCTCGACCGTGCTCGTGGACCGGGCGATCGGGTTATGGGTTACGATCGCCTTCGGCTGCGTCATGATCGCCGTCGACCATGCCCTGTTCGCCCATTATCCCGCCAACCGGTGGCCGGCGATCTTCATGTGGGCGCTCTTGGCGGGCTCCGCGGCCGCGGCCTGGCTGCTCTTCCGCCGGAACCTGGCGGAGCATCCCTGGCTGGCGGCGCGGCTGAACCCGGCCTCGCGCGTCGGTGGTCTGGTCCGCCGGGTCTACGCCGCGTTCTATCTCTATCGCCGGCGGCCCGCGCTCCTGGCCGGGGCGGCCGGCCTGTCGCTGGTCAATCTCTTCGGCCTCACCCTGGCCTGCTGGAGTTTCGCCCGGAGCCTGGGCGTGGACGCGCCCCTGGCGGTGTTCTTTGCCCTCTTCCCCGTGATCACCGTCGTCGCCGCGATTCCCCTGACCCCGGGCAGCCTCGGCGTGCGCGAGAGCCTCTTCGTGACGCTCTTTGCCGCCGTGCAGGTCGGGGACGAAACCGCGCTGTCGCTGTCCCTGCTGGTGTACGCCGGCAGCCTGGTCTGGAGCCTGTTCGGCGGGGCGATCTTCCTGGGCTACGCCGCCGGGGAAGGCCACGGCTTCCGCGAGGAACTGGAGGCCATTCAGCACGACGCGCCGCGGGAGGGGTTGCCGTGAACTGGGCGCAGCCGGCGCCCGGCGGCACTCGGCTCACGCTACGCATCGTGCCGCGCGCCGACCGCGACGCCGTTCAAGGGGTGCAAGGCGAGGCGCTCAAGATCAGGCTCCGTGCCCCGCCCGTGGACAACAAGGCCAACGCGGCGCTGATCGAATTCCTGGCCGACCGGCTGGTTCTGCCGCGCTCGCGAATCCGGCTGCTTTCCGGCGCCTCGGGCCGGAACAAGCTGGTCCTGGTGTCCGGGATGGACGCCGCGGAAATCGCCCGCCGCCTCCCTCTATCGTAACAAACTACTTCACGGGTGTGAAGTGGTTTGTTGTGGATAAACGGGGCGCCCGGATCGTTAGCGTGCAGGGCCATTCAACCTGATCGAGTGAAATGTGACACGGGCATCCCGCCCGTTCCGTTCACGGCCGGGATGTCCGTGCTGCTCTCCTGACGCTCTTCTTCGCCCAGGATTCAGGCGGGGCGGATCAGAGGCGCATGGATTGAGTCAGCCCCTTCGCCGACGGCCACTCCTTGCGCCGGGGGCCCTGCCGGAGCGTGACGCGGTCCGGCGCGCAATCCAGGTCGATCGGTTCCTCCGGCCGGCGCTGCTTCCAGATCGCCGCGAGGCAGAGCGCCTTTTCCAACCCGTCGCCGCGCCGGTAGTTGGCGACCTCGTCGGGCTGGGCGACGCGCGACCCGTCGTAGATGGATTCGCCCGGCATCGCGTCCAGCCAGTCCTCGGCTTGCCGGTCGTCCAGGCCCTCCGCCCGCTTCAGCGTGACCGGGCTGCGCTCGAGCGCGGCCTTCAGGAAGGGCGCCCAGTCGCACCGCGACAGGTCGCGCCAGGCGTAGAAAGCCAGGTCGGCGACGCGTGATGTCCCGCGCAGGGCCTCGACCTCCGCCACGATCTGCTCCCGGGTCATCCCCGGCCGGAGCGCGACGGACGGGACGGAGCGGAACTCCTTTTCGCCCGAAGGCAGGCGCGGCTCGAGGCGCGTGAAACGGACGATCTCCTGGATGATCTCGCAGGCGTGCGCGTTGTAGCAGTTGAATTCCTTTTTCAGCAACTCCACGTCCGCCTCGTTCGCCAGGTCGATCTTGTGCGTCTTGAAGAAGCTCTCGAACTTGTTCAGCGGGACGCGGCCGTCGATCGGCTCGGCGAAGAACTCGTCCTCGTCGATCTCCTCGAGCAGCTTGTTCCGGGAGGCGTCGCTGACCTTGAACGAGCTCGTGTGTTCGTACGCGTAGACCTTCTCGGCGGGGATGTACCGCGGCTTGCCTCCGAACTCGTGCGCGATCTGGAAGCAGCCCTGGTGCTTCGAGTTCTGCCGCAGGTAGTTCGAGAGGATCTCCGCGTTGATGTCCGTGCGCAGGAACGCCGTGAGCTTCCCGCGGAACCGTTCCAGGGCCTTCGGGTTTATCGTCGCGTCCGGGTAGATGGTGTGGATGAACCCGGTGGGGTGCGCGACGATCGTGACCTGCTCGTGGCGCAGGGCGCGCTGGGCCTTCTCCGTCAGCTCCGTCCCGTTGAACCACATGTTCTTCGTCACGACGCGGCGGTTATTGGTCAGGATCCCGTCGCCGACGTCCACGAAGTTCTGGGAATGCAGCGCCGTGCCCATCAGGAAGATATCCTCCAGCGGGATGCCGCAGATCGCGAACAGGGCGGCGGCGTAGAGCGTGGAGAGCGAGACGCATTCCCCCGCGCCGGCCCGGTAGCCCTCCTTGAACCGGAAGGCGTCCATGGCCTCGAGGGTCTCGGTCTTCCAGTAGGGGATGACGTTCCCCTCGTACTTGTCCAGGCCGAAGTGCCGGCGGATGTCGAGGGAGAAGTAGTACTTGTCGCCCTCGTAGCCGAACAGGGCGTTGCTCTGCGCGATGGTGGCCTCGTCCATCCATGGCCGGAACCGGTCCAATTCGCGCTCCTTCGTGGTCAGGCCCCACGTGTCCAGGTCCAGGTTGAATTCGTAGTGATCGATGATGAATTGCTTCAGGCGCAGCACCCGGCGGTAGGGCGTGAGCGAGTCCAGCTTGGCGAACCAGGGATCCTCCCGCCAGGCCCACAGGCGCGGGGACATCAGGTTGGCCAGCACCAGGCTGTAGAGCAGTTCCGGGAAGACAAAGATCTCCATGTCCGACAGCGTGAGGGCGGCGGAGTACTTCTCCAGTTCGCCGGGCGGAATCTCCGGGTACGGTTTCATTGTTCCTGTTCACCATGGCCGAGGCCGCGCCGAAACACAATCAAATGTTGAGGAGGCGGCTTGTTCTTTCCTTTCCGGCCCGCGTCTGTTATGAAGGGCGGAGATTTTCATGGAATCGCAATCGAACAATGAACACGGGCCCGGCCCGGCGGACCAGATCCTGGAGCTGAATTTCGTCCCGACCTGGGCCCGCCAGCCGCCGCCCGCCAATCCCTACGCCGGGTTCGAAGGCGAGCGCCGGCGTGAGCCGCGCGACCGCGAGCGGCCGTCCCGCGGGGGCCCCGGGCGGGGTCCGGGCCGGGGGCCTGGCCGCGGCCCGGGCGCCCGGCCCCGGGGCCGCGACGAGCGCCCGTCGGGCCCGTTTCCTTCGCGCCGCCCGCCGCCCCGCGAGTTACCGTCCGAACCGGCGCCCGCGCCGGTCCTGGTCAGCTTTGTCCCGGAACGCCGCCACTTGGGCGTTCTGGTGCACGAGTTGCGGGCCTCCGGCCGGGCCTACCCGCTGGCCGATCTGGCCGCGCGTTTCCTGCAGAGCCCCGCGTGCCACCTCGTGAAGATCGAAACCCGCGGCGGGCCGCCGGGCAAGGCCGGGCCCATGCTCCACCAGTGCAAGGCCTGCCAACTCCTCTTCCAGGGCGCCCCGGACCTGGCCTCCCACGCCCTCGCGGCGCACCTCGAATCGGTGTTCACCCGCGAACAGCAGCCGACAGACCCGCCTTCCGGTGCGTTCAACTGCGTGGCGCGCTGCCGCTTGAGCGGGGAACTGCTCGGGCCGCCCAACTACCACTCGTTCAACGCGAAGATCCAGGAGTTGTGGCGCAGCCGGTTCCAGCACATGACCCTGGACGAGTACCGCTCGCACATCGAGACGGTGCGCGAGCCGGAGCAGATCGAGAAGTGGAAGCAGTCGGTGTCCGTGCGGACGGTCTTCCGCTTTAAGGACCAGCCTGAACTGCCGCCCCTGTCCGAGGCCGAGGCGCAGAAAATATTCACCGAGCAGCACCTCGCGACATTCTCGTCGAACGGGCACCGGTTCATCGTGCCGGCCGAAATGGCCCAGCAATTGATCGATCCCGGCTTGCGCCGGGCCGTCCGCGAGGCCTGGTTCCGCGAGAGCCGGCACCCGTATTCCGTGATGATGGCCCTGCGCCCCGCCTTTCATCATATGCATCTCTACCTGTTCAAGACCGCCGGGGGCCAGACGTTTGCCACCACGATCCAGCCGCATCCGCTGGAGCCGCGGCGCGCGGTGAAGTCCATTGCCGAAGTCCTGCATTACCTGCGCCGGCACGCGGGCTGCACGCGGCACGAGCTGGTCGAGAAGCTGCGCCCGGGCATGGCGGCCGACTCGCCCCAGGCCGCGATGGTCTTGAGCCCGTTGCGCTGGCTGATCGAGAAGGGCCACGTGATCGAGTTCTTCGACGGGACCCTGTCCGTGCCCGGCGGCGCCCCCGGCGCCCACGAGCATGAACACGACGGGGCCCACGGGGGAGGCGCCCCCGCCGCCCATCCATGAAACGATCCTTCGTCCGCCAGGCCGTCGAGCGCATGCGCGCGTATACCCCGGGCGAGCAGCCCCGGGAGCCCGGGTTCATCAAGCTGAACACCAACGAGAACCCGTACCCGCCGTCCCCGGCGATCCGGGAGGCGCTCGACCGGCCGCTCGACCGGCTGCGCCTGTACCCGGACCCGCTGTGCCTGGAATTGCGGCGCGAACTCGCCCGCCTGCACGGTTGCCGGGTGGAACAGGTCTTCGTCGGAAACGGATCGGACGAGATCCTGACGCTCTGCGTCCGGGCCTTCGTGGAGCGGGACGGAACGATCGGGTACTTCGAGCCCTCATATTCCCTGTATCCCGTGCTGGCGGCCGCCGAGGACCTGGCCGTGCGGCCCGTGCCCCTGGCCCCGGATTTCACCTGGGCCATGCCGGAGAACTACGCCGCCTCGCTGTTCTTCCTGACCACGCCGAACGCGCCGACGGCCGTGCAGTATCCGCGCGAGACCGTCCGGGCCTTTTGCGCGCGCTTCCCGGGCGTGGTCGTGCTGGACGAGGCCTACGTGGATTTCGCGCGCGAGCATTTCATGGACCTGGCGCTGGAATTCGGCAACGTCCTGGTCGCTAGATCGTTATCGAAATCGTATTCGCTGGCCGGCTTGCGCGTGGGGTATGTCGTCGGCGCCGAGCCGCTGGTCGCGGCGATGTACAAGATCAAGGATTCCTACAACGTCGACCGGCTGGCCCAGGAGATCGCGCTGGCGGCCGTCCGGGACCAGGCCCACATGCGGGCCAACGCGGAGCGCATCCGCGCGACGCGGGAGCGCGCCGCGGGGGCCCTGCGCCGCCGCGGCTTCGAGGTCGGGCCGTCCGAGTCGAACTTCCTGTGGGTCCGGCCCGTCCGGCGGGCGGCGAAGGAGCTCTACGAGGCGTTGCGTGAGCGGAAGATCCTCGTGCGGTATTTCCCCGGCGCGCGCACGGGCGAGTACCTGCGCATCACCGTCGGCGCCGACGCCGAGATGGACGCGCTGCTGAAGGCGCTGGATGTCAGCCCGGCCGGGTGAGCCACCGGGCGGCTCGCGGGGACGCTCGCCCTCCAAGCTTCGTCGTGGAGGGCGAGCCTCCAGCGAGCCGTTTCTTACGCTCCTTCCGCGACCTCGTCCGCCAGTTCCTGCGCCGCCTCGATGGCGGTGGCCTTGCGGTCCTCGGCGTCGAGGTGGCTCGGGTGCTGCCCGTCGGCCCACGCGATCGACAGGTCATGGACGCCGATCGATTCCAGGATGGACGTGAGCTGGGGCGTCAACTGGTCCTGCGGGTCGCCTTCCTTGATGATGTCCGCGGAGGAGGCGAGCAGGATCACCCGGGTGATGTGGTGGAGGGGGATGATGCTCCCGGCCTCGTACTTGAAGACCACGCCGGGCACCAGCACCTGGTCCAGCCAGGCCTTCATGATCGCCGGCATGCCGCAGTTCCACAGGGGCATCGTCAGCACCAGCACGTCGGTTTCCTCGAAGATCTTGGTCTGGGCCAGGGCGTAGGCCGCCGCGTTCTTCTCGGCGTTGGTCGGGATGTAGCCGGGTTGCAGGACGGGGTTCCAGAAGTAACGGTAGGCGTCGTAAGTCAGGAAGGGGGGCGGATTGTTGTACAAATCCATGTTCGTGACGTTGATATCCTCGTTGGATTCCGCCAGCCGGACAAAGAAAGCCGCCGCGAGCTGTTTGGACGTCGACTGGTCGATCGGCTTGTTGCTGGCGCAGATGTGCATCAGGTTCATGTCTTCTCCTATGTTCGGTTCCAAAAAAGCCTTGTCACGCCTGTCCGCCCACGGGCATGTCCGCCTGTCCCGGCAGCGGGCTCATGAGCTTGGCCAGGTAATTTTCCAATTCCCGCCCATATTCCGTATCTTTACCCAACTGGGCAAGCTGTTTGTGCACGAGCACGAGGCCCTGGCTTCCGACCTCGGCCTCCTCCGCGTTCGGGTAGCGCCGCTTCGGATCGGGATCCAGGAAGCGCTGGAGCAGGACGACGAACTGCGCGTTCTGCCGTACATGGTCGGGCAGCAGCCCGGGGAGTTTCTCGGCGGTCTGCAGCTTGGCGGCCAGCAGGTCGGACTCGCTTTTCCCGGCGAGGTTCAGCAGCGGCTGGCCGCGCAGCATTTCCAGGCCGACCGCGCCGACGCTGTAAATGTCGCTCTGGGCGATGCTGGCCTCCCGCCGGTGGGTCTCGGGCGCCATGTACAGCGGCGTGCCCAGCAGCAGGGAGACCTTCTCGTTGAGGCGGACCGCGCGCCCGTAGTCGACGAGCTTCACGTAGCCGAGGCGGTCGATCATGATGTTGGCCGGCTTGATGTCGCTGTGGACAAACCCCATTTCGTGCAGGGTCTCCAGCCCGCGGAGCGCCTGGCGCATGATGTAGAGCGCGATGCCCGGCTGGATGCACACCCGGCCGCTGTCCACGCGGAAGATCACGTCGGTGAACCGGGACCACTCCGCGGCGGTGCAGAACGGCTTGACCTGCTCCAGGTGCTTCCCGTCCAGCAGGTAACGAAGGCTGACGCCGTCCACGACCTCCATCTGGATGTAGCCGATGCCGTTGCTCTCCTCGTAGATTTCGGGCGCGACGAGGTTCGGGCTCTTGACGAGCTGGAGCTTGGAGGTCTGGGCGGCGATGCGGCCCATGTCCGTCCAGTACTTCTTGGCGTTGGGGTAGATCGACGGGTCGAAAATCTTGATCGCGTGCCGGGTGACGCAGCCGCGGGCGCCCTGCCGGAGGCCGAGGAAGACCACGCCCTGCCGGCCCCGGCCCAGTTCCTTGAGGAAGCGGTAGGCCACGGGGTAGTAGATGGCCCGGGCCCGCAGGATGGCCTTGTAATTGGCCGTCAACTGCTGGCTGCCCTTGCCGGAGGGTTCCGCCGGCGTTTCCGCCAGCGTGGTAAAGTCCACGCCGGCCGGATCAAAGGACGTCTGGCCCTCCAGCTTGGTTGTCTGGTCGTGCAAGGGGTCGCGATTCACGCGGCACAGTGTACGCAGGAACGTCGAATAGGCAACAGCAGAGTACGCCGGGCGAAAAAACTCTTGGCAAGCGAAGGGACCCCCGGCATAGTGTGCGCCCGGTTTCGGCCCGGGGACGCTCCGGGCCCATACGACCCGGCGGGAAATCAAGCAGGGGATGTTCACATGTATACGGTTTCGGATCTGCGCAAGGGCATCAAGATCGAGCTCGACGGCGTGCCGTTCGAGGTCGTGGAATTCGAGTTCTTCAAGCCGGGCAAGGGCCAGGCGATGTACAAGTGCCGCATCAAGAACCTCCTGACCGGCGCCGTTACGGACCGGACCTTCCGCGCCGTGGACAAGATCGGCAAGCCGGACATCGAGGAACGGGACCTCGTCTATTCCTATCCCGAGGGCGACCACTACGTCTTCATGGACCACAAGACCTACGAGCAGGTCGTCATCAGCGCCGAGGCGGTCGGCGAGCAGAAGTACTTCCTGACGGAGGAGCTCGAGGTCAGCGTCCTGTTCTTCAACGGCCGCGCCATTCAGGTCAACCTGCCCTCCTTCGTGGAAAAGGTCATCGCCGAGACCGAGCCCGGCGCGCGCGGTGACACCGCCACGAACGTGCTCAAGCCGGCCAAGCTGGAAAACGGCTACGAGTTGGGCGTGCCGCTCTTCATCAACGCCGGCGACACCGTCCGCATCGATACCCGGACGGGCAAGTACTTCGACCGCGCGAGCAAGGGGTGATCGCCAGCCTGTAGCCGCGATCGGTGATCGCGGCCCAGCCGGCGTCGACGACGCCGGCTACAGGGGAAGCGGATGATGGAAAACGCCGACCACCTTCGAACCGTCCGCCCCGCGCTGGAATTGCGCGCGCGCCTGGTGCGGGCGCTGCGGGCCTTCTTTTCCGAGCGCGGGTTCCTGGAGGTCGAGACGCCCGTCCGGCTCGCGGCCCCCGCGCCGGAACTCCACATCGACGCCGAACCTGCGGGCGACGCCTGGCTGCGGACCTCGCCCGAGCTCCACATGAAACGCCTGCTCACCGCCGGCTACGAGCGGATCGTCCAGGTCGGGCCCTGTTTCCGCCGCGGCGAGCGCGGCGCGCGGCACCGCCCGGAGTACACGATGCTCGAGTGGTACCGCGCGGGCGCGGACTACCACGACATCCTGGCGGATACGAAGGCGCTGGTCCTGCGCTTGGCCCGCGAGGTCCTGGGCTCGACCACGTTGCGCCGGGGGGAGCGCGAAATCATCCTCGAACCGGTCTGGGAATACCTGACCGTCTCCGAGGCGTTCCTCCGGTTCGCGGGTTGGGATCCGGTGGAGCAGTACGATCCCGACCGTTTCGATCTCGATCTGGTGGACAAAGTCGAGCCGCACTTGCCGAGGGAAACGCCCGTGATCCTGGCCGACTACCCGGCCGCCGCCGCGGCCCTCGCCCGGCGCAAGCCGGGGCGCCCGTCCGTGGCCGAACGCTGGGAGCTGTACCTGGACGGGATCGAGATCGCCAACGCGTACTCGGAGTTGACGGATGCGGCCGAGCAGGCCGCGCGGTTCGAGGAATGGAACCGGGCGCGGGCCGCCGCCGGCAAGCCGGTCTACCCGCTCGACCGGGAATTTCTCGCGGCGCTGGAAAAGGGCCTGCCGCCCTGCGCCGGCGTCGCGCTGGGCGTGGACCGCCTGGTCATGCTCTTCGCCGGGGCGGATTCGCTGGACGCCGTGCTGCCCTTCGGGGAGTGAGTGCGGCGGCAAGCGTAGCGCGACGCCGCTCTTCCTGCACGTTCAGCGCTGAACCCGCTCGATGGCGAAGACCTTCTTGTCCCGGATCTCCACCCGCAGCTTTTCGTATTCGTTGCGGGTGTCCACGTCCACCCAGATGGTGTCGGACACCGTGTGGGACACGCCCTTGGAGTCGCGGACGCGGCCCCGGTATTGCACCTGCTGGCGATCCCGCGTGGTCGTATAGCTCACCCAGGACCAGATCTCCGTGGTGCCGGCCTCGGTTTGCCGGGTGTACATGCGGTCGGGCTTCCCGAGCGCGAGAAACACGGCGTCCTGCGAAAAGCCGATGCCAACCTGCCCTTTGCGGACCTGCGCCTGGACGTCGGGCGGCAGGGCGTCGAACAGCTCCGGGTTTTTCTTGATGCGGCCCTCGGGCGTCGCGCAGCCCGCCAGGGCCAGGAGCAGCGGCGCCAACACCGCGGCAGCCAACGAATATTTCATGGCGTTATCCTCTACAATTTATTCTCCAGCAACCCGAGCTCGTTGTCCAGCTCGCGCGGCAGGCGGGCACCGAGCTTGGCGTAGTGCTCCCGGATGCCCGGGAGTTCCGCACGCCACGCGGCGCGGTCCACGGACAGCAGTTCCGCCTGCTCCGCCGGCGTCATGTCCAGGCCCGAGAAATCCAGCGCGCCCGCGGCCGGCACCCGTCCGATCGGCGTGTCCACGGCTTTCCCGCCGCCCTCGACGCGCTCGAAGATCCACTTCAGCACGCGCGAGTTCTCCCCGAAGCCCGGCCAGAGCCACTGGCCTTCCGCGGATTTGCGGAACCAGTTGACGTAGTAGATGCGGGGCAGCTTGTCCGCGGCGCTTTCCCGCCCGACCTTCAGCCAGTGAGCGAGATAGTCGCCCATGTGATAGCCGCAGAACGGCAGCATGGCCATCGGGTCGCGGCGCATCGTGCCGACGGCGCCCAGCGCGGCCGCCGTGGTCTCGCTGCCCATGATGGAGCCGAGGAACACGCCGTGCGCCCAGTGGAACGCCTCGGTGACCAGCGGGACGGTGGACGCTCGCCGGCCGCCAAAAAGGATCGCCGAGATCGGCACGCCGGCCGGGTCTTCCCATTCCGGCGCGATGACGGGGCACTGGGCCGCCGGGGCGGTGAACCGGGCGTTCGGATGCGCGCCCTTCTTCCCCGAGGCCGGGGTCCATGCCTGGCCCTGCCAGTCCATGCCCTGCGCCGGGGCCGGTACGCCCATGTCCTCCCACCACACGTCCCGGTCGAGCGTCAGCACGGTGTTGGTGAAGACCGTGTTGCGCTGGATCGTGCGCATGGCGTTCGGGTTGCTGCTCATGCTCGTGCCCGGGGCCACGCCGAAGAAGCCGGCCTCCGGGTTGATCGCGTGCCACCGGCCGTCGGGCCGCCGTTTCATCCAGCAGATATCATCGCCGATGGTTTCGACCTTCCAGCCGGGCAGGGTCGGCTCCATCATGGCGAAGTTCGTCTTGCCGCACTGCGAGGGAAACGCCGCGGCGACGTAGATGGATTTCCCCAAGGGGTTGGTGACCTTGATGATCAGCATGTGCTCCGCGAGCCAGCCCTCGTCCCGCGCCTGCACGGACGCGATGCGCAGGGCGTGGCACTTCTTGCCCAGCAGCGCGTTGCCGCCGTAGCCCGACCCGTAGGACCAGATTTCCCGGGTTTCGGGGAAATGCGTGATGAATTTCTGCTTCACGTCCGGGTTGCACGGCCACACGGAATCCTTCTGCCCCGGCGCCAGCGGCGCGCCGACGGAGTGCATCGCGCGGACGAACTCGCCGTTCTTGCCGAGCACGTCGAGGACCTTCGTCCCCACACGGGTCATGATGTGCATGTTGATCACGACGTACGGCGAGTCCGTGATCTCCACCCCGATATTCGCGATCGGGCTGCCGATGGGGCCCATGCTGTAGGGGATGACGTAGAGCGTGCGGCCCTTCATGCAGCCCCGGTACGACTTGCGCATCAGGACCTTCATCTCCGCCGGATCCATCCAGTTGTTCGTCGGGCCGGCGTCCTCGCGGACCTTCGAACAGATGAACGTGCGCTCCTCCGCGCGGGCGACGTCGCTGGGATCGGACCGGAAGTAGAGGCAGCCCGGCCAGCGTGTTTCGTCCAGCCGCACGGCCATGCCGGCGGCGACCATCTCGCTCGCCAGGCGGTCGTATTCCGCCTTCGACCCGTCGCACCAGTGCACGTTCTGCGGCTCGCACAGCGCGCGCCATTCTTCCACCCAGTCCAGCAGTTGCTTGTTTTTCGTCATGTCGGCATCCCTTTCATCCCTCGACGCCGGCCGTTCCGTTTCGTTGCCGTACTCGCAGGGTGCGACGCAGTTTAGCGTGAGGGCCGGCGCTTGGCAAGCGCGGGGTGAAGCATTTTTTTCGCGAAGGGCCGGGGCGCCGTTCAGGGGCGGGCTTGGCTCCATGCGCGGGCCAGGCGCGCGGCCAGGTCCCGGCAGCGGGCCAGGGGATCGTCTTCCGGGGGGATGACCTCCGACAGCGCCGCGAGGATCTCGGAGGTTTGCGTGTCCACCATCCGGACGGTAAGGCGGTCCCCCCCGGACGCGGCGCCGAGCTTGACCACCAGCAGCGCGCCGGCGGGAAACAGGCGGCCGAGGGCCATGCGAAGCTCGGGTGCGGCGACGTCGGAGGCGCTCAAGTCCAGCTCCCGCAGGATCTCCTCCATGGCCTCCCGCTCGACGACGCGGAAGTCGCCCGCCTCCCGGAAGGCGGCGAGCAGCGCGGTTTCATAGAGCCAGGCGGTCTCTTCCTCCACGCCCGCCGCGGGCGCGGGCGGCAGCACGGCCAGGGTGCGCGGCCGGGGGGCGTCGGCCGGAGGGTCTTCCCGGGGGCCCGCGTTTTTTCCTTCCCGGATACGCTGGAGCAGGGCCTGGGTTTCGTCGCGGCGCCTTTGCTTTTCCGCGGAGCGCAGGTAGTCGTTCACCAGCGCGGCGAGCGGGTCGCCGGGCTCCGCGGCCAGGCGGCGGTCGAGCAGGCGCCGGGCGGTGTTCGTCGCGCCGCGCCGGTCGAGGAGGGCGGTGTCGAACAACACGCGCATCTGCTCGCGCCGGTCGGGCGACCAGGTCGCGGCCACCTGCCAGACGGCGCCCGTCGAAAGCGCCTCCGCCAGCCACTCGCGGGCCAGTTGCTCGAACGGCATGGACTTTTCGACCAGTACGAATTCGCCGCCGGCGTGGGCGGGCCCCGGGAGCGGGCCCATCCGCACCATCTGGCCGGTCATCTCGCTGACCGTGTCCCGCAGCGACATCCCGAGTTCCGAGGCGGAGCACCAGCCGCGGGCCGGGTACTCGAGGGCGTTGAGGAGCGTCCGGCTGAACACGCTGTGCCGGCCGCCGCTGTCGGCCACCGGCTCCAGGTCGCCGCTGGCGATCAGGTAACGCGAAGGGCGGGCGAGCGCGTTGACGTACCAGCCGACCTCGGCGGACGGCGCCCCGGCGGGCGCGCCCCGGAACAGGGACCCGCCGAAGCAGGAGTCCGCGATCACGAGGATATGCCGCGCCTCGGAGGCGCCGATCATCTTGGCGAGCACGGCGTTCCAGATCCAATCCTCCCGCGCCGGCTGGCCGTCCGTTCGCCAGCGGGCGTCGGAGGGGATCCAGAATCCCTCGTCCAGCGTCTCGTCGTAGAACCCGTGGCCGGCGAAATAGACCAGGACGGCGTCGTCCCGCGTGTAGTCCACCAGCCGGTCCAGGGCCTGCAGGACGGTGGCGCGCGTGGCGTCGGCGTCGAGCAGGCGGGTCACCTCGAACCCGTATTTCTGTTCCAGGACGTCGCCCACGGCCTCGGCGTCGCCCCGCGCCGTGCGCAGGTCGGTCCACCCGTCCGCCCCGTGGTGCCGGTAGTCGTTGATGCCGATCACGAGGGCGTGGTACGCGGGCATCGTGAACTCGGGCGCCGCCCGGAGCGGCGCGGCCGCGCCGGCGAGCCCGCCCGCGGCCAGGATCGCCAGGGCCCGTCTTTTCGTGCATGGCTTCATGGGCACCTCTCCGTTCTCACCGGGTCATCACCGTGTCGCCGGGCGCCGGCTCGCGCGCGCCCTTCGCGGGCAGGAACCGCGCCGTGCTCTGCTCCTCCTCCACGCTCTCCACGACGAGTTCCGCGAAAGGGGCGTCGTCCGCTGCCGGCGCGACCCACCGCGTCCCCGCCCGGACTCCCAGTCGGCGGCCCGCCGCGATGGTCCCGCGGCCGCCGTGCCGCGACGCCAGCCGGCTTTCGAGCAGCGGGAAAAACTGCTCCATCTTGGCGGCCAGGCCGTCGAGCGGGGTGCGCCAATCGCCGTTCCGGAACTCGATGTACACGTCGGTCGCGTGAAGCACCTCGGCGCTCGCCGTGTCCACGATCCGCATGTACGCGGTCACGCCGTCGCCGTTCCGGAACAGCGCGCCGGAGAACAGCAGGTCGGCGGGCAGCAGGCGCCCGATCTCCAGCGCCGCGCGCGGGTCGGCCAGGCCGGACGCGCTCAAGTCCAGCTCGCGCAGGATATCCGTCCACTCGTCGCCGCGGGCCAGCAGGCGGAACCGCGCGGGCGGCCGCGCGAGGCACTCGCCGAGATGCTCCGTCGCCTGGTCCGCGTCGAGCCCGCCGCCCGCGGGGTCGGCGCGGCAGGGGCGCAGCACCGCCCGCAGGCGGTAGCGCGGATTCAGGAGGTCCGGGGCGCGGGCGACGACGGTGAGGCGGCGCTCGGTCCGGTTGCCGGCCCGGTCGCGGGCGACGACGGTGAAGACGTTGGTGCCCTCCGCGCGCAGAAACGCGGCGAAGCGATGCCGCGTCGCGCCGCGGTGCTCCGGCTTCAGCCATTCCTCGCCGTTGACCGTGACGCCGGCCAGGCCGCCGGGGTCCATCGCCTCGCCGTCCAGGTAGAACTCGCCACCGGATATGGTGATCCAGGGGCGATCGTCCGCCAGGCGCAGGACGGGCGGCGCGGCGTCCCGCTGGTCCTCGGCCCGGAGTTCCGGGATATCGTCCCCCGCGGACGCGAGTTCCACCGGCGGGCGAGAGGCGCTCCGCGCCAGGTCCTGGGGCCCGGCGGTCAGCTCGATCCGGTGGCCCGCCCGGTCCTCGGCCTCGACGTGCAGCGGCTCGCCGGCGTCCAGTTCCGCGCGGAAAGACTGGTCCTTCCCGGGCCGGGCGAGGGGAACGGCCCGGCCGTTGACGCGGAGCCCCGCGAGTTCCTCGTTGTCATAACACGCGCCCTCGATCGTGCGATGCCGGCCTTCCGTCCGGGCGGCAAGGAGGACGATCTGGGGCGGCTGCCAGTCGGCGCGGCACACGAACTCCCGCGCCGCGGTCCGGCCCGTCAGATCGGCGGCGGTAACGCGGATCGTGTTCGAGCCCGGGGCCAGCGCGACGAGTTCGGAGAACGGCAGGTTGGTTTGCGCCAGCTCGATGAACTGCGGGCGGCCGTTGATCTCGACGGCCCTGACGTAGCCCGGTCCGCGGGCGGTTCCGGCGACCGCCAGTTCGCGGGCGCGGGTCCAGGCCGGCGTCGCGTCAGCGTCCGGTTCGATGCGGGGCGGCGCGACGCGCCGCCCCGCCAGGGTCTTCTGCCGGGCGAGGTTCAGGTAATGCTTGGCGCGGCCGGACGGTTCCTGCTTCAGGGATTCTTCGAGCTGCCGAATGGCGTCGGCATGGTCGCCGAGGTGATAGAGGCACACGCCCAGTTCCCGGCGGGGAAAGTAGTTCTCGATCATGTGCAGGCCGTAGGTGCGTTCGCGCCAGACGTCCCGGCGGCTGATCGAGCGCGCGCCCGGCCGGAGCCCGAGACAGGTTTCCAGGTCCGCGCGGGCTTCCGCGTACCGGTGCTGGTCCATCCGCGAGACGGCGCGGGCGTAGTAATTCCACCAGTTATGATGGGTCAGGGCCGCGCCCCGGTCCGCCGGGGCCGGGCCGTGCCGCACGCAGCCGGCGGCGAGGAGCAGTCCCGCCGCCGCGCACCGCAGATAGCCCGCATGTCTCACACGTTTTCCTGCAAGCATCAACAAATCCGAAATCCGAATCTCGAAATCCGAAACAAACTCGAAATTCAAACGATCAAATATCGAAACAGCCCGTGCAAGAAACAGGCATTGAATCTTTCGGGGTTTGAGCATTCGAACATTCGGATTTGTTTCGGATTTCGATATTCGGGATTCGAATTCCCCGCATTTCTTCTGGGAAATGCGGGATAGGACCATGGTTTGGTCATGGCGTTTCATGGACCCGGCTCAACTCTCCGGCGATCCGCGCGGCCAGCGCGGGCGACTCCGCCCGCCACGCCGCGAGGTCGCGGTAGTACTCCGTCCATTCCCGCCGCGCCCGCTTGCCGAGGAAGGGGCGCGCAGTCACGGCGACAGCGAGCCGGCCGGCCCGCATTTCCTGGATGGTGGTCTGGAGCGACCACTCGCGGCGGGGCAGCAGGATCCAGCCGCGCCGGCGGGCCCGCTGTTCGCGGTAGGCCCGGTTGAGGGTCTCCTGGAAAAGACGGAGGGGCTCCTGGAAATCCGCCGGGGTGTAGCGGGGGGCGGCTGTTGCGGGTTCCCCGGGCTGGCGCAGGGCGGGTCCGGACAGGATCTCCGGTTGGTCGAAGGCGACGGGCGGGACGAGGTAGCCGGGCAGGACTGCCGCGAGCAGCAGGGCCGCGGCCGCGGCGGCGAAGGTCGCCGTGCGATGCCGCGCCAGGAAAACCGGGAAGGTCAGGATTCGCGCGGGACCGGCGTCCCGGTCGATCTCCGCGAGAATCCGGTCGGTCAGTTGTTCCCGGTCCGGCGCGGCGGCCATCAGCGGCGCGAGCCGCGCGTTGACCCGCCGGTCCTCGCGCACGAGCGCGGCGAGGGCGGGCTCGCGGGCCAGGCGGGCCTCGAAGGCTTCGGCCTCGGCGCGGTCCATCTCGCCCCGGACGTAGCGGAGGCTGGCGTCCTGCTCGTTCAGTTCGTTGTTCACCATGTCTCCTGTAGCCCTAGTCGTGATCGCGCAGAAAATAGTCTTTCAACCGGGGGTTATTTTCGACCTTGCGCTTGAACTGCCGGTAGCAGCCCGCGAGGCGCGGTCCCACGGTGTTGATGGAAATGCCCAGGCGCCGGGCGATCTCGCGGTAGGCGAGCCCTTCCTGGTAGCAGAGCCGCAGGATCTCGGCGCATTTCTCGCCCAGGGCTGTGACGACCTGCGCCACCATCTTCCGCAGTTCCAGTTGCAGGATCGCCCGGGCGGGATCGAAGCTGTCCCGGGGTTCCCGGGCCTGGGCGGCCGTTTCGGCGCCGGGCGCCTCGGCGTCCAGGAAGACCGCGCGATCGCGGACCTGGCGCCGGACCTCGTCAATGCACTTGTAGGCGCAGATCCGGCGGACGAGGGTGTGCACCGAGGCGTTCCCGGTGAAGGCGGCCAGCGCCTGGGGCAGCGCGGACCGGACTTCGTGCTTCAGGTCCTCGCACACCTGCGCGGAGAAACGCCACTTGGCCCAATGTACCACGCACCCGATGACGGGATCGGCGTTCTGCAGGAATTCCCGCCAGGCCGCCTCGTCGCCGGCCTTCAGCCGGTCGAGCTGGGCGGCCGACACCTCCAGCGAAACCCGGCCCGGCCTGGACTCCTTATTCCCGGAAAGGGGCATGCTGTTCCTTCATCCCAAAGGACCACCGCGGCCGATTTTAACTTTTACTGCGCACGAGACAAGAATTTGCTACGACTGTAGAGGGAGGAAGGGGAGTGGATCGAAGGACATGAAATCCGGAACGAAGGCCGGAACAGCGTGGCCCCGTTTCCTCGTTTGGAGCGGCGGCGCCGCGTGGGCGGCCGCGCTGGCCGGGCTGGCCGGCCCGGCCCGGGCGAGCTCGCTGGCCATCGCCACGCCGCACGGGCTGGTGGAGGTCGAGGTGGCGCATGCCGGGCCGGGCGGGGATCTCGTGCGGCCGTCCGCGCCGACGCCGGCGGGGTTCACGCCGCCCTCCATCTTCTCCGCCCCGCTGCCCAGCGGCTCGGGGGCCCGCGCCCTCGGCGTCGCCGGCGCGTTCACCGCGCTGGCCGACGACGCGACCGCCGCCTCGTGGAACCCCGGCGGGCTGACCCAGCTCGAACGACCGGAGGTCTCCTGGGTCCTGCGGTGGGCGGAGGAGACCCAGGACCATTTCTCCCCGTCGGACGATTTCCGGGCGGGCCGCGACCGCTTCTCGGATTTCAACCTGAACTACGTGAGCGCGGTCCTCCCGTTCCGCGCGGCGGACCGGAACTGGGTGGCCTCGCTGAACTACCAGGAGGTCTACGATTTCAAGCAGCAGTTCACCGCCGATATCTTCGGGGCGTCCCGGGAGACCGGTTCCGATGTCGAGACCCGCTCGTACCAGGACACGGTGGTGACCGGCTACC
>JAGNIJ010000046.1 GCA_018001225.1 Kiritimatiellia bacterium
CTTCGACCGGGTTTATGTGACTTCGTGCACACATCACCCCCTACCCAGAAGTCCAAAAAACCCCTCCCTCGACTCGAATCTGCCGTCCTGTACGCACTGACAGGATAAGAAAAGGGCCAAACACGAGCGGGCGTCGCAAGCGACGCCCCTACGACTCGGTCACCGGTGCGCGGAACCCCAGAAGAGCATGTCGATTCCCAGGTGCAGGAAGAAGGTGGCGTCGAAGTCGTCGGTCCGGTTCCACTCGATTCCGGGCGCGACCTCCCCGTACACCCAGTACTTGTACAGGGGCCGCCGGAAGCCCGCGGCCACGCGGTGCAGGTGGACGGCCTCCTCGTCGCCGAACACCGTGTATTCGAGCCCCAGCGCGCGCGCCGTGTCCTCCCACCCCACGCTGCGCCCCCGCCGATGCTCGTCCAGCAGGCGGGTGAAGTCGGCCACGCCGACGCTCTCGGACCAGCTGAAATCGCCGGATTCCGACGTCCACTTGCCCGAGGTGCGGTTGATCAGGATGAAGCGGTTCGCCTCGCCCAGCCAGCGGTTGACGCGCAGCGAGGTCAGGGCGCCCAGCCCGTCGTCGGTATTGATGAAGAAGCGTTGCATCGGCCGCAGGTCCCACTTGCCCGGCTCAAAGTCCCGTGTCCAGGTCAGGCGCGCGAAGGCCTGGGGCAGCCACTTGGCTTTCACGCCAGCGTCCGCGGAGAGATAGAGGTCCTCGAACCACTTGCGCGCGCCGACGTTGAGGCCGTGCTCCTCATTTTCCGAGAGCTCGCGTTCGGGCAGGTCGTCGGCCCGCGCCGACTCGAAGAACACCCGCAGCCGCTTCTCGATGTTCGGCAACTCGACGTCCAGTTCGATGTCGGGCTCGATGTTCAGGCTGAACTCGCGGCCCTGAATCAGCCGGGTGAACAGCTTCATCCGCACCTGGGTCTGCGGCGGCACGATCGCGTTGGTCGGGTCCATCGCGAAGTAGGCGTCCGTCGCCCGCAGGGGTTCGGAGATCCGGCGCTGCACGTTGGTCTCGAGGTAGTCCAGGCGCTGGCTCCAGGAAGCGAAGCGGTCGGGCTTGGGCTCGACCCGGAACACACCCTCCCCCGCCCCGAGCGAGATCCCGTCGCTCCACCCGGGCGGCGGCGGCAGGCGGCTGGGATAGTCGTCGCCGACCGGGTCGCGCAGGAAGAAGCCCCCGACGAAGTCCCCGATTTCCAGCGGATCGACGCCCGCCTCCGCGCCCACGAGCAGCAGGTGCCCGCCGACGTCGAGTTCCGGCGCGCCGTACTCGGGCCCGTGGCGCGTGGCGTCCGTGGCGTCCACGCCCGCGATGATGAAGCCGGTCAGCGATTCGAGGCCCACGGGCCAGCGGATCGGATGCGGATAGCGGGGACCGGGCAGCCCGACATACACCGAGTTATACTTGCCCGCGTAGAACGCGCCGTAGTCCGTGATGCGGAAATGGGCGGCCAGCCCCGGCCCCACGCGCAGGCGCAAGCGAAACATATCCAGGAAATCCATGACCCGGTTCGGCACGTACCAGAGGAGTTTCGATCCCAGCGACGGCGCGGCCGGTTCTGCCGGGCGGTTCTCCTCCGCGATCGCGGCGGCCGCCAGGATGACGCCCAGCAGCAGCGCCGGAATCGGTTTCATGGATGGGCTTCTCCGGTTCATGCCAGGGTCACGAAGGGCATAGCGCCGTCGGTCTGGATGCGGTCGCCGCCGCCGTTGCGGTCGCGATAGGCGCTGAAGAAGTGCTCGACGATGCGCACGTCCTGCGCGCGGCCGGCCTCGCGCAGGGTCCGGACCACGTAGTCGCGCTCCTCGTCGGTGTCTTCCGCGATCCGGTGCGTGAGCTGGCCGGTGAACAGGGAGAACCCGACGTGCGTGTCGAACGTGGCCGCGCCCAGCCAGTCGGCCCGGTACCCGCCCGGCAGCCACCAGCCATCCGGCGCGCGCCAGAAGCGAACGTGGTGCCGTCTGCGGGTGCTCCCGCCCACCTCCTGCTCGAAGGCGAGGTCCTGCTTCCGGCTGAAGAGGTAGAGCGAACTCACGGGCGCGGCCGGGTAGCTGCGCCGCAGGACCGTGGCCCGTGCGATCTTGAACGCGCTGGCCGGGGTCAGGGGATCGGCCAGCGTCCAGCCCGCCGCCTGCATGGCGCCCACGAGCTGGTCGCGCGTGCCGTTGACGGCGAGGTTCACCGGGTCGCCCAGCAGGCCGTCGCCCGTGCGCACCCGGCCGATGAAGTAGTTCGGGACGTACAGCCGCGTCAGCCGCCGGTGGATGCGCGGCAGGACGAGGTAGGCCGTGAACAGCCACAGGGCCAGGAAGCCCGTCAGGTAGCGGCGTTCCCGGAAAATGTCGTGGAAAAGGGCTTCGTACACCGAGAGCGCGAGGCCGACGAGCACGAGGAGAAAGAGCAGCCGGCCGCCCCAGAGGATGAGCTGGATCACCCGGGGTTGCTGTCTGGTGCCGCGAGGATTTTCGTTCATGCGCTTATCCGCCCAGCAGCATCGCGACCTTTACGAGGAACAGGCCCGACAGCATCATGAGCATCCCCGCGCGCCACCGGTTGACCCCGGTATAGCGCGCCCAGAAAAAACCGCAGAGAAACAGCATCGCGACCAGGAACGCGTTGGACGTGCGCAACGCCAGGTGGTGGTCCTCCATGACCATGAACGGGATCGCCGCCGGGAAGGCCGTCAGGATCACCAGCAGCCCGCTGGCAACCCCGCCCGCCAGGTCCTCGCGCGTGACCCGCGCCGGCTCGGGTTCGACGCGCCCGGCCATGACCCGAATGCCCCGGTAGAGCTTCGCGCGCTCGTCGGCGGTGGTCAGCCGCTCCAGGTCCGGGTCCAGCGCCCCCCCGATCGCCGCCAGGGCGGAGGCTTCGTCCGGGGCCTGCTTCAAGAACAGCAGCATCCGGTTCCGACGCCCCCGCTCGAGCAGGCTGCCCATGACGTACATCGCCCCGTCGATGATCCCCCACGCGATGTTGCACCCGACGGCCGTGGCCAGCAGCGTGCGGATCGCGCCCGGCCCCTTCGTCACGGCGATCCCCGCCCCCAGCGTGAACGTCAGCACCATGATCAGCCCGAACAGGATTTCCCCGAAGATCTCGCCGGGGTCCAGGTGGCGGGCGAAGAAGCCTTTGCTCTGCTCCGGCACGCGTTACCCCTCCAGCCGCCGCCGGGCGGCGGCCAACTCTCTCCGCTTGGCCTCGCCGACGACGGGGTAATGCAGCTTCAGCGAGGCCAGCGCCTCCCCCACGGCCGCCGCGACGACGATGCGCGTGAACCACTTGTTGTCCGCCGGCACGACGAACCAGGGCGCCTCGGGCGTGGCCGTGTGCCGCACCATGTCCTCGTAGGCCGCCATGTACTCGTCCCAGTGCTCCCGCTCCGCCACGTCGGAGGCGGAGAATTTCCAGTTCTTCTCGGGCCGGTCCAGCCGTTCGAGGAAGCGCTTCTTCTGCTCCTTCTTCGAGACGTGGAGGAAGAACTTGCGGACCAGCACGCCGCTGCGGAACAGGTGGCGCTCCACGTCCCGGATGTCCTCGAACCGCTCCTTCCAGATGCGCTTCGTGACGAGGCGCGGCGGTAACTGCTGCTTCGCCAGGAACTCCGGGTGAACGCGCACGACGAGAGTCTCCTCGTAGTAGGAGCGGTTGAAGATGCCGATCCGCCCGCGTTCCGGCAGGTTCTTGAGACAGCGCCACAGGAAATCGTGGTCCAGTTCCTCGGCGGACGGCGCCTTGAAGGAGAACACCTGGCAGCCCTGGGGGTTGATGCCGGACATGACGTGCTTGATCGCGCCATCCTTGCCCGCGGCGTCCATCGCCTGGAAGATCAGCAGGACGGCCCACTGGTCCTGCGCGTAGAGCCGGTCCTGCAGGTCCGCCAGGGCCTCGACGCCCGTGCGCAGCCCCTCTTTCGCCTTCTCCTTGTCCCCCTTCTTGAACCAGAGCGTGTCCCCGGGATCCACGTCCTTGAGCCGGAACTTCTTCCCGGACTCCACGCGGAACGGATCGGACAACCGGCGCGCGATCTCCAGCAGTTTCTTGTCGTTCATGTTTTCGCGTCTTTCGTGGTTCCTATTTCTCTCCGAGCGGCACCTCCGGCTCCGCCGCGCCCAGTTGCAGCAGGCTGATCACCGCGGCGGCGATGACGGGGCCGAGCACGATCCCGACGAACCCGAAGGCCGCCACGCCGCCGAGCAGGCTGATGAACACCACGAGGCCGTTCATCCGGGTCTTGCCGCTGACGAGGGCCGGACGCAGGAAATTATCCAGCCCCCCGACCACGGCGATCCCCAGCACGACCAGCAGAAGCCCTCGGATCCAGTTCCCCCCGATGAACAACCCGACGGCGGCGGGGCCCCATACCAGCGCGGTGCCGAAGAGCGGCAGCAGGGCGCAGAAGCCCATCACCGCGCCCCAGAATATCGGCGCGCGGATCCCCAGGATGGCGAAGAGGATGCCGCCCGCGAGGCCCTGGGCGGCGGCGACGGCCAGCGTGGCCATCGTGCCCGCGAACACCAGGTCGCGGGTCCGGCCGATCAGTTCCTCCTTCCGCTTCGCGTCGAAGGGGAGGAGCTTGCGGATCACCTCGCCCAGTTCCCGGCCGTCCCGCAGGAAGAAGAACAGGGCGAAGAGCGTGACGAACAGCTTGAAGACGAAGACGGAGGAGCCTTGCAGGATAGCGCCGGCCTGGCCGGCGAGGTAGCGGGTCAGTTTCGCCGCCAGGTCCGTCAGCCGGGCCTTCATTTCGTCGGGCGTCGGCAGCGGGACATGCGCCTCGATCCAGGTCCAGGCCGCGAGCAGCTTCTCGTTCTCGCGGATGCCGGCAAGAGCGTTCTGGAGGCCCGAGAGCGCCTGGGACATCTCGCCCAACATGGCGGCCGTCAACACGGCGGCCGGCACGATAAGCAGCAGCGCCACGGCGGTCGTGGAAATCGCGGCCGCAACCGCAGGACCGCGCCACCGGGCCAGCCGCTTATTCAAGGGCTGCGCGCATAGGGCGAGGATGCCCGCCCAGACGAGGGGCATCAGGAACGGTTGAAGGATCCGGTACGCCAGGTACGCCAGGAGAAGCACGAAGGCGTAGAACAGCAGCATGTTCAGCCGTTGCCGCTCGGTATTCTGAAAGCTCACGCGCGCCCTCCCTCTTTTCGGCAGCGCCACTATAACCGGCGCGAACGGCCCCGTCCATCCCCGCGGGTTCAACTCGTGGCACCGCGGCGGCAGGAAGCCTTGAGCCAGGCGGCATAGGCCCGCTCCCCGATCCGCCCCGCCGCGAGGGCCCGGGTCCGGATCACGACCTCTTCTTCCGGCGCGGAGAAAGTCCGGCCGTTGATTTCAAGAAATAGCGCGGCGGCCATGAAGCCGGCCCGCTTGTTACCGTCAATGAAAGGATGATTTCGGATAATCCCAGAGGCATACGCCGCGGCCAGTTGGTACAAGGATGGCTTGCCGTAGGCGAACAAGTGGCGGGGCCTGTTCAAAGCGGAATCCAGCAGGCCTGGATCTCGTACACCCGCCAGTCCGCAGAAGCGGGCCAGCATCTCTTCATGAAACGAAAGGCAATCGTTCGTGTCAATCCATGCCGGCTCTTTCACTTGGCCAGTTCTCGCAGGGCGTTGCGATAACGCCTCATCAACTTATCCGCCAAGGCAGCCTTTTCCGCGAATCCCAGTTTACACGGCGTCACTCGAAGGGCGCACTCGGGCGACTCGGTCAGGTAGAGCGTATCGCCCTCCTTGACCTTCATCGCGTGCAAAGCCTCCCGGGGCAGTACGATCCCGAGCGAGTTGCCGATCTTGCGAACCTTGGTTTGCATGGTCATGTTATAACAATAGTAATAATGCCTTCCGCTGTCAAGCCGGTCGGGGCCAGCCGGGACGGTCGGTAATGGATTTGACGCGAGCTCGGTCGTCGCGCAGCCGGTTATCCAGGTCCGGAACATCGTTGGACCGGATGGCCCACTCGGCCCGGAGAATGTGCTTCAGGCCTTGGACGATCTCCAGGAAGGACAAGCCCGGATTGCCGTCAAGATGGTGCACGCCCCCTCCCCCGCTCCGGGCCAGCGTGATCAGCGTGTCCGCGGTGTCTTCGAGGAACGAGCAGGCTTGGAACCATCGGCGGCTGGCGTCAATGTGCCCCTTCGCGGCCATTTCTCGGGCCAGGAAATCCACCATGTGGTTGCCGCCCGGCCTCATCCCGATTTGCCAGCCGATCCGGGCCACGCGCGCGGCGGGATTGGCGGCCAGGATGCGATCCTCGCACTGAAGCTTGTAACGCCCGTAGTCGTCTTCCGGTTCCGGACGATCCTGAATGCTGAACGGGCCACGCTGCCGGCCGCCGAACACGGACACCGAACTGGTGTAGAGCATTACGCAACCGCGCTCCCGGGCGAGCCGGGCCAATTGCCCGGCCCAGGCGGGATCACCGAGAGCGAGGTGCGCGATGACGTCGGGGGAAACTTCCTCCACTCGGCGCCGCGCAGCTTCAGGATTGTCCGGCGGATGGCTTGTCCGGTCCCAGCCGGCGACGGAGATCCCCTGCCCTTCCAGCCTCGCCTTCAGCACGGGACCCAGTGTCCCGCCCAGGCCTGTAATCAACCAGGTCATGTCCCGGCGCCGCGCTCTTTACGGCGCCTCCCGCACCACGCGGTACACCGCCTGGCCAAAGACGTTCGTATGCGTGAGCGTAAGTTCGCCCTCGGGCGGTCCGGGCAGGTCGGTTTGGCCGGGGATAGGCAGCCACGAACCGCCGGACAGGTCGAGCGTGCCTTCCACGCTGTACCGCCAGGCCGGCTGGGCGGGAAACGACAAGGTGGTGGCGCCGCCCGCCTTTGCCAGGGCGCGGATGCGCGGAGGCCCGTGGAGGAAACCCGAAAAGACAACCGCCCGGCCGGCGTTGGTGACGCCGTTCGGGTCGTCCTGCGGCACGCCGACGAGCAGCGTCTGGCCGCCGACCGCCACGTCGTAGCCGAAGCGGTCGAGCGCCGCGGGCGCGGTCTGCCGGACCACCGCGACCTGGCCCCACGCGTTCGACCCGCCCGCGTGGCGCTCGAACACCCACGCCGCGCCGCCGTTGGTTCCATCAACGCTCGCGAACGGATCGCCCAAAACCGCGATGTCGCCATGAATGTGGACGGAGTTGATGCCCCCGAAGGTGACGCCGTCCGCATTCGTCGGGATCAGCACGCCGGCCTGGCCCCACGCGTTGGTTCCGCCGCCATCCCGCTCGAAGAGGTAGGCCTTGCCAAGGCTGTAGGCATTGACCAGAGCCGTGTCTCCGGACAACGCAACGTTACGCCCGAACGCGTCGTTGAGCTGGGCGTCCGGGGAAGAAATCCGTCGTATCTCCCGCCAGATGTTCGTGGATCCCGCCTGCCGCTGAACGATGTACACGGCGCCGTTGGTGAAGTTGTCGCCGGGCGCGGCGACGATGGCCGTATCGCCGTCTATCGCCAGGGAGGAACCGAAGAAACGATTCTCCAGTTGGACGGAACCCAGGGTAGACGACACGAATCCCCACGCGTTCGTGCCGTCCTGGTTGCGCACAAAGAAGTCCACCATGCCACGGTTGTCGGAACGACCCGGCCGACCGACTATGATGGTGTCGCCCGAGATGTCCACGGCGGAACCGAACGTGTCGTTCGTTGTGGGGGTGGTCAGCGAGAGCAAGGCCGAGATTTCGGTGATGCGGCCCCAGTTGTTCGTGCCGCCTTCGTTCCGGTGATAGACATAGGCTCGGCCTGCGTTGAACCCGTACAAGTCGTCCAGCGGCTCGCCCACCACGGCGACGTCGCCGTCCACGGCCACGGACATCCCGAACCCGTCGTCCTCCGAGGGCCCGGGCGACAGCAGCCGCCGCACCTGGTCGCGCGTGCCCCGCTCGAAGATGTACGCCGCGCCCACATCGTTGGTGCCGTCGAGATCGCGATACGGCGCGCCGACGATCAACACGGAGCCGTCCATATCCACGGCCGCGCCGAACTCGTCATCCGCGGCCCGGTTGTTCTGGCTGCGGGTGCCATAGCGGGCCCATTCCTCGTGGACCACAGGGTACAGATAGGCCGCGCCACTGTCCGCGGGGCCCCCGCCGGACGCGCCGACCAGCAGCACGCCGGACTGCAGGGCCACATCCACCCCGAATTCGTCGGTACTGTCCAGCGTTGACGGCGCGGCGACGCGCGCGACTTCACCCCAGGCGTCCTCGCCGCCGGCATCGCGCTGGAACACGTAGACGAAGTTGCTGCGCGAGGCCCCAACGATCGCCAGATCGCCGCGGAGTTCGACCGCGCGCCCGAAATCCTGCCCGGGGGACGGGTCCGAAGGCTGCAGCTTGGCGACCTGCTGCCACCGGTTCGTTCCGCCGCGCGTGCGCACAAAGCAATACGCCGAACCGGTATTCGTGGCCGCGGACAGCGTGGAACCGGGCGCGCCGACGATCAGCGTCCCGTTATCAAGCGCCACCGACTCGCCGAACGTCGCGCCCGCCGCCGCATCCGCCGCCGCGAGTTCGGCCACCTGCCCCCACGCATCGCCGCCGTGGGCGTTGCGCTCGAAGAGATAGGTCCGGCCGATACCGGACACGCCGCCGGAAAAACCCGGCGCGCCTACCGCGACGACATCGCCGTCCACATCCACCGAGGCGCCGAAGTAGGCGATCGCGGCCGGGTTGGACGCCATCAGCTTGCTGACTTCCACCCAGGCGCTGGTCGTGCCGGACGCGCGACGCTCGAAGACGTAGGCCGCGCCGGCAGCGTTGATCCCCGGCGTATCGTGAAGCATCGCGCCTACGACCATGATGTCGCCATCCACCGCCATGGCTACGCCGAACACGTCGCCCGTGGCGCCGTCGCTCGACACCAGCTTCGCCACCTCGCCCCAGTTGTTGGTTCCTCCGGCATTCCGCTGGAAGACGTGGGCCGCGCCCTGGTTCGTGTGCGTTCCGACATCGGCATAGAGACGGCCCGCCACGATGATGTCGCCATCCACCGCCACGGCCCGGCCCAGTTGGTCGCCGGTCAGCGGATCGGAAGCCGTGAGTTTCTTCCCCTGCGCCCACGTATTCGTTCCCTGCGCGTTGCGCTCGAAAACATACACCGTCCCGGCGCCTTGCTGGCCGAGGGGATCGGCGAACGGCGCGCCCAGGACGGCCACATCCCCGTGGAGGGCCACGCTGGTTCCGAAAAGGTCGGCGATGACGGAGTCCATTCCCACCAGTTCCCGAACCGCCTCGGATTCGATCCCGGCGCGCGCGGACGGCACCAGGAAAGCGGCCAGCAGCCATCCATATCCGGCGCTTCGCCGGGCCAGGCCACCCTGTCTCCTCGCGCTCATCATCGCCTCCCCGGAGCCCGCGGGGCCGGCGCCCGTCTCGAGCCCACCCCTGTCCCGAACATGTTGTTCATGATCGCTCCCGCGCCAACGGTTGAACCCATCGCGGCCATCCCGCCCTGCTCCGGCGGGATGATAAGGTATACCTATACCACATGGCGGGGGTTCCACAACCAGGACCGAGGGCCCTCTTTCGCGGATCAGCGGCGCGGGCGGCGATTGCAGCGCGGTCCGGTGCAGCCCCTTCGGCGCCGACGGAGCGGCGTCCGTCGAGTCGCGATGTCCAGCGGAGCCCCGGTTCCAGGCCGCCGGCTATTCCACGCGCACGCGGTACCAGGCGCGTTCCGTGTCCCCGGTGGCCGCGACCGCCGCGGCATTCTCGGGCGGCGTGGCGGCGAGGGCGGAGGAAAGGACCGTGAAACCGGCCGCGCCGTTCGTGGATTGAAGCAGGCTGTATCGCCGCCCGGCGGCGCTGGGCCATTCCATCCGGGCCTCGTGGCCCAGGATCTCGATGCGGAGGTCGAGGCGCGATTCCGAATCGTCCGGATCGGTTCCGGCCTTGTATTCCGCCCAGGTCGTCATGCCGTCCTGATCGTCGTCCGCCCCGGTCACGGCGGAGGTCGGGCTCGCGTGGGTGGCCCACTCCCACCAGTCGGGCAGGCCGTCGCCGTCCGCGTCGGGGTCGAGCAGCACCAGGTCCAGGTTGGTCGCCGCGTGGGCGGCATTGAAAGCCGGCCCCGTGTTCGTCGCCGCGAACGGATTGAAGGGATACCACGCCGCCGGCTCCATTTCGTCCGGCGCGTCGTTGGTGTTCGCGTCGAGCCAGGCCTTCACCCAGTACGAAGTGCCGAAGGCCAGGCCCGCCAGGTGGTAGTTCGTCGGCGCGTCCAACTGCGCCGTCGCCTCGCCCGTCCAGGCATTGGATGCGGCAGCGGCCACGACGCGGACGGGGCCCTGCTGGTAGCCCTCGTACGTTACGCGCCCGGCGGCGAAGTCGTAGCGATCCAGCGCGCCGTTGTACAGGACCAGTTCGTCGAGCCAGCCGGAAAACACGCTTTGCGCCCAGTACCCCCGCCCAACGCGCAAGCGGTAGTCGGCGGAGCCGAAGACCGAGGCCACCGGGAGCGCGGGGCCAAGCAGGGCCTGGTTCTCCAGGCCGAAAGCCAGGGCGGAAGGTTCATGGACCTGGTTGACGTAGAACCGAATCTCGCCGCCGGCCCCCGCGGCGGGCTCGCCGTTCGGGCCGCCGTCGGGATCGTACACGATGAACAGGTGGTACCATGTATTCGTTTCGATTTCGAAAAACGGCGGAGAGAGTCCGCCCGCGCTCATCCAGATGCGTCCGGCCGAACGCGCGCCCCACGGCTGCTGGCTGATTTGGAAGACGGGCGCGGAGCCGTCGGACACGGGCCGCAGTTCGCAGATCACGTCGCCATCGTCCTTGTTGTCCGCCCTGAACCACAGGCCGAGCGTCAGGCCCCCGGCCAGGTCGAGGCCGGGCAGGAGGGCCTCGCCCCACTGGTTCGATTCGCCGGCCAGATGCAGGGCCGCCCCCGAATCCCAGATGGCGGCGCTTCGGAATCCCAGGACACGGTTGTTGGTCGAGGCATCGAAGGCGTTCGTCCCCGAGCCTTCGTCGAAAGGCCAGAGTCCGGCGAGCGCCGGGTAAAACGCCGGGTTGGACTCGAACCAGGAGTACCAACGCAGGATCGCCCCGAAGGACGGGAGGGCGAGTTCCGGCTCGCTGATTTCCTCCGCGGGCGGCGAACGCTCGACGTGGTACGCCCGCAGTTCCGGTGTCGGGGTCATCCCGCCGGGCGGCAGGAGCAGGGCCAGGGTCGCCGTCGCGGGCAGGCCGCTTTCCCAGACGGTGAATTCCGTGCACTGGGGCATCGGGTACGCGTCGCAGAAGCGGCGCTGCTCCGGAATGGAAAAGATGTCCGGCAGGTGGCTGTCGAAGACCTCGATCTGGTAGTCCACCTGCCACGGAGCCGGGAACGGCCCGTAGGTCGGGATGCCGGGGACCTGGTCCCAGCCGAAGCGATCCACCCAGGCAAGGCTCTCCGCGTCCAGGGCCTGCCGCGTGTTGTGCTGCCCGAGGCCCGTCGCCCAGGCGCGGCCCAGCGGATTGCAGCCGAGCAGGTAATCCGCCGTGAGCGAGATGGCGTCGAGGAAATCCGCGTTGTTCGTCAGGGCATAGGCCCAGATCACATTGAGGACGCGGCCGGGCGTCGTGTTCTGCCCGTACGCTTCCACGAGATCCGACCGCGCGCAGGACCGGTACGCCTCGAACGAGGACGACGTCGGCGAGGTCCCGCCCGAGATCAGGGCGTAGTTCACCGCCTGCTGCCCGTGCTGGAGAATCATGGCCGTGACGTTACTGACCAGCGCGGGGTCGGTGACCTCCGGCGGGGCGCGGACGTAGGCCAGCAGCGGAGCGTCCTCGAACCCGTCGCCGGACTGGTAGGAAAAGCCGATCAACCCGCTGTAGGCCCAGTCGCCGCTGAAGTTGACGTAGTACGGATCGTTCGAGTCCGGGTTCCGGATGTGGGCCAGCCGCTTCTCCAACTCCCCCTGGTAATTCGTGCCGCCCGTGGTCTTCAGCAGGTGGCACTCGGCGGTCATCAGCCAGCCGGAGTCGGCGGCGTTGCTGACGGCGTAGCGGTAGGCCCATTCGGCGCGGTCGAGATAGTCCGCCGCGGCGGCCGCGTCGTGGTTCGTCAGCAGACGGGCCGCCTGGGCGAACAGGCCGGCGACGTAGGCGGAGACGTTCCGGTCGCGGCGGAAGGTCCAGTACGGAAGCGTATCCTCGTGCGCGAAGATATGCGAGGGCGGGTGGCCATAGCTCTCCACGCCGGCCCGCACCCCGCCGTCCGACTCCTGCAGGTCGCGCCACGCCTGGAGCTGCCAGAGCGCCTCGTCCAGCAGGTCCGGCAGGCCGTTGCCGCTCTCCGGGATGTCGAGCTGGCCGTCGGCAAAGCGGTCGGGCCAGTATTCGCAGAGCGACATCAGGGCCGACGCGATCTGCGCGTGGCCCGGGCGCAGGTCGAAGTCGCCCGCGTCGTGGTGGCCGCCCCGGATGACCCGCGCGCCGTTGGTCGTCGGCGTATCGGCAGCGAAGAAGCCGGGCGGCTCGCCGTCGGCGAGGAAGACGTTCGTGTGGCCCGCGGGCTGCGGCCAGCTCGTGCAGTTGGTCGTCAGCTCGCAATTCCAGCGCTGGTGGTAGAAGCCCCGGGCGAACGTATAGAAGCACTCGAAGACCTTCGCCGTGGAAACACCGAACGCATACGACCGCCCCACCCCCGGCAGCCGCAGGTAGTACTCGTCCTCCGCGGCCAGGCCGGAGAGATCGATTTCCATTACGCGCTCGCCGCTGAACTCGTTGTACGCGTCGCCCCGCAAGACGGGCGTCAGCGTGTCCACCAGCGCATCGTCGCCGGTCCGCCGGACTTCGACGACGCCATGGTCCGTGTAGTCCACCGTGCCCGTCGTAATGCCGTCGCCGAGCCAGAAGCCGCCGCCCGCCCAGTAGCCCAGGTAGGCGTACCGGCGGCCCGCCTGTGGCGCATAGCCCTCCTGGTTGACCTTCAGCCCGGGGCAGATCTCGTTCGTCGCGTAGAACACGAACTCGTGGGCGCCCTGGTAATGCGTGAAGCGGTACGTCGCGCCCTCGACCAGGTTCGACGCGAGTTGCAGGTAGAACGTGTACTCGGTCCGGGTGTACCCGTGGTAGTGCATCGAGGGAAAAGCCCAGACCCCGCGGGCGATCACGGGCACCGGCGAGAACCCGGCGCCCGAGTCCACCTCAACCAGCACGGGATTCGTGGCCATCACCTCGTGGTCCACCTCGTCGGGAAATACAAGGCCCACCAAGTCGCAGTCCACCACGACGTGCCCGTTCGCCGGAACCGGCCCGGCGTACGGCGCCAGCGCCATGTTGTCGAACCACAGCTCGTAGGGAACTCCGTTCGGCTCCGGAAAGCCCGAGCCGAGGGGCGCGGCGTCCTCGCCCGTGGTCCGGCCGAAGACGATGGACCGCGCCTGGCGCTGCCAGCCGGCCAGCCCGGCGCGAAAGTCGGCGATCGGGATCGCGACTTCATGCCAGCCGCCGTCGAACAGGTCGCCGTCGGCGTACGGGGTCACGTCGAGCCAGAGCGTGGTGTGATAGCCCTCCCCATCGTGGTAGCCGAGACGGATCATCGGGTTCGGCGGCGACGCGGCGCCGAGATCGTCCGCGCGCGCGGCGAAGGTCAGCGCGTCGTACCCGTCGAGCGGGGTGTTGGACTCCAGCGTGAAGGTCGGCGAGCCGGAGGTATCCGGATTCACGAAGCACGTCTCACTGCCGTCGTACAGGGGCGGCGCGGTATCGGTCTGCGACGCGGCGCCGTCCGTGGAGGCAAATAGGTGATTCGTGGTGCCGTCATAAAGAACCCGAGGCGGGCGGCTGCCGCGGGCGGTCGTGACCAGAAGAAGTCCCATGGCAGCAGCCAGGGCGCCCGCCCATGCTCCAGTCCGGCTGATCAATCCCGTCACGTTCCCATCATACCCGGCGCGGCTGAAACGGTTCAGTCTTTTTGGGCGCGCACGCCCGCGACTTGATCGGCGGCGCGGATTCGGCTATCTACCATCCTGCCATGCAAAAAAGAAAGATGGCCGTGAAGGGGCCGCGGCTCCCGGGGCCGGGCGGGCGGACGCCGCCCGTGCTCCGCGCCTTCCTGGACTTCCTGCACCTGAAACGACTGTTCCGCCAGGGCTGGCTGCGCGCCGGCATCTCCCGCGCTCGGTGCGAGACCGTCGCGGAGCATACGCTCGGCGTTTCCCTGCTCGCGCTCTTCCTGGCGGACGCGCATTTCCCCAGGATCAACAAGGCCAAGCTCCTCCGCATGGCCCTGCTGCACGACTTCGGGGAAATCTACGCGGGGGACATCATTCCCTCGGACGGCGTGTCGCTGACCCGCAAGCACGCGATGGAAAAAGCCTCGGTCCGCAAGGTTTTGGGCCGGTTACCCCGCGGACGGCAGTACCTGGCGCTCTGGCAGGAGTTCGAAGACGGCCGAACGGCCGAGGCGCGTCTGCTTCGGGAACTGGACCGCTTGGAGATGGCCCTCCAAGCCTGCGCCTACGAGCGCGAAGGGCTGGCCGACCTGTCGCGTTTCTTCGAATCGGCGGACAAGGCCATCTCCTCCCCCGCCCTGCGCCAGCTCTTCAGGGAGATCCTGCGCGCCCGGCCGCGTTGAGATCAGCGCCCGGCATCATTAACCGAAGAGCGAAGAAGCCTCCGCTGGTGCGCCAGGCAGAATTCCCGGGTGTTTCGGCGCACCGCCTGCTGGGCGTCCGCCCACTCGGTCATGTCGGCCACGTGGCGCGCCCGCGTTTCCGGGGAGATATGCTTCTCCCGCAGGGCCTCCTCGCGACGCAAGCGTTCATCCCGGGACGTCATGGAGATTCCCTTCCCAGTGCGCGGCGCAAATCGCGAATACGATCCAATTTCTGCTCGGACTCATCCAGGGCCATCTGGCAGGCCAGCATGTCTTCATCGCAGAGCCCGCGACATGCGATCCCGGAGGCCGTTCGTACCTCGACGCTTCGCGCAAAAGCTTCTGCCCAGCATCCCAGCCCCCGTACGGACCGGAACACATCCACCGCGCCCGCCGCGCTGGCCAGGCAGAAAACCAACTGCCCATCCAGCCAGCCGGCCATGCGTTGCTTCACCGGCGCCCAATCGGCATCATCGCGTCCCCATTCCGCGCCCAGGTCCGCCAGGGCCTGCTCGCACAGCGCCCGGTTCTCGGGGGAATCCTCGATCCAGAGGTCCACGTCGTACGTCAGCACGGGCCGATGTCGAAGCAAGTAGTTCACGCCGCCGATCAGGAGAAATCGCACCCCGCGGTGCTGGAAAACTTCGATGACTCGCTCCGCATTCATCCGGCCGCCAGTATGAACCCTCCGGCCGGGGGACTCAAGGCATAGGACGGGTTCCTGCCGCGGCGAGCGAAGGCTCAAGGGCCCGGCACCCAGCACAAGCCTACCCGGCCGATGGAGATGTCCGCCTTGCGCGGCCGGATCTGCGTCCGGACAATCTCCGCCGCGCCGGGCTCGAACCGGCCCTGGAGTTCGGCGGTGTCCCGCGCGAACTGCTGCTCCAGGTCCGCCAGGCGCTGCTTGACCACGGCCACCGATTCCCCCGCGCGCGCGACATCGGCCTGTTCCTTCTTGAGCCGGCCCGCGCTGCGCGCCGCGGCCCCGGCCCGGCTGATGTTGCCGATGGACACGGTACGCCGCCCGAACAGCGCGCCCAGCAGCGTGGTCCCTACGTTCAGCATTGTACTCATCTTCTGCTGGCCGACCTGGGCCTTCTCCCGCTCGACCCGCTCCTCGGCGCGGCGGACCTGGTCGTTCAGGGTCTGGAGCTTCGGCGCATAGCGCGCGCGCAGTTTGTCCACCTCGGCATCGCGTTTCTCGCGAAGCGCCTGCGCCACGCGGACCGAGAAGTCGCCCTCGCTCTCGCCGGGGCGCGTGGTCAGTTTCAAGGCCGGACAGCTGATCAAGTCCAGAGTCGCGGTCTGGTGCAGATGCGCTTCGAGCGTCTTGCCCCAGTTCTCGACGCTCTTCTTTCCGACGGCCGGCGCGACGCCGAAGGTCGAGCCCGCGGCCGGCTGGCCATCCAGCGCGTCCTTCAGGTCGCCGCGCGGCTCGGCTTCCTCCCACGCCGCGAAGCCGTCGTCTCCCAGCGGGGCCAGCAGCGAGCGGGTTTCCCACGTGTCCACCCCCGACTTGCCGTCCACGAAGTGAAGCTGGCTGACGCCGAGCACGGCGGGCCGGTAGGCCGCCGGACCGGCCGCGCGCAGGAAGAACTCGGGCACGTCGGGCGGCAGGACGGGGCGTCCGGCGGAGGGAGGGGGAGAAGGAGAGGGAGACGGAGGAGAAGGAAGAGGAATGGATGAGGAGGCCATGAGTTGACGGATCTGCGGAAGGGTCATCGGGCCGCGAAGATAGGACATGGCCCAGCGGCTCTGGAAGAGCACGGGCTGGTCGTCGTGGACGTTGCGCAGCAGGAACACGCGGTTGCCGAGGCCGGCGAGCAGCTTGTCCATCGCCCCGCGGTCGAACGCGGAGCCGGGCATCGCGCCCTCGAGGCCTTCCATCACGCGCAGCTTGTCGCGCTCGGTCTGGAGTCGGCCGATGATCCACGTGCCGGTGTTCGCCAGGCCCTTGTAGTCGAGATCGACCGGGTTTTGCGTGGACAGCACGCAACCCAGCCCGTACGCGCGGGCCTGCTTGAGCAGCGTGAGCATGGCGGTCTTGGAAGGGGGATTCGCGCTCGGCGGGAAGTAGCCGAAAATCTCGTCCATGTAGAGCAGGGCGCGAAGGCTGCTCGTGCCCGATTGCGCGCGCACCCAGGCGAGCACCTCGTTCAGCAGGATGGTCACGAAGAACATGCGCTCGGTCTCGGACAAATGCGCGATGGACAGGATCGAGATGCGCGACTTGCCCTCGGGCGTGTAGAGCAGCCGCTGGACGTCGAGGGGCTCGCCTTCCATCCACGACGAGAACCCGGGCGACGCAATCAGGTTGTTCAACGCCATGGCCAGGCTGAAGCGGTCCTTCGCCGGGAAAAACGACTCCAGGTCGAACACGCCGACCTTGTCGAAGGGCGGTTTTTGTATATCGCCGATCAGCGCGGCGATGTCCAGGTCGCGGCCTTCGCGCCACGCCTTGTCGAAGATGTTGGACAACAGGATATGCTCGCGGCTTTGGACGGGGTCGGCGTTGATCCCCAGCAGGCCGAGCAGGCCGGAGACCGCGGACAGGACGCGGTCGCGCAGCGCGGCGGAATCCCCCGCGACGGCCTCCGAGGGCGCGGCGAACGATCGCAGGATCTGCAGCGGGCGGCCCGAGGCGTCTCCGGGCGTGTAGATGGCGAAGTCGGCGGCCTCTTTCATGCGCGCGATGCGCCCGCCGTCCTGGCCCCAGTCCTCGAGGCCCTTGCGCCAGGTCTCCGCGGTGCGCGCGGCGTAGTCGTCGGGCGTCATGCCCTTGCGGGCGGCCTCGCCCTCGTCCACCCAGGGCCGGAAATCCGCGGGCTGCAGTGCCGGGAACGCCAGCAGCAGGTTGCCAAGGTCGCCCTTGGGATCGATGGCGATGGCGGGTACGCCATCCATGGCGGCCTCTTCGAGCAGGGCCAGGCAGAGACCCGTCTTGCCGCTGCCGGTCATGCCCAGCACGACGGCGTGCGTGGTGAGGTCGCGGGAATCATAGAGCAGGAGTTCGTCGCGAACCGAACCGGCCGCGGGATCGAAGACCTTGCCCAGGTAAAACGCACCGAGTTTCTCGTAGTCTTGCATGCCCTCCTCCTTCCGATCCGTCAGCCACATGATCCCGGCGACATCCCCGGCCGGGTCGGCCAGCCGGGGCGGAGTGGTCCGGCGTCAGCGGACGGGCGGGAAGGCCGCCTTCGACACGCGCTCCTGGGCGCCGGCCCACGCCGCGTCCCAGCGCGCGTCGGTCGCCTCGCGCCAGGCCTTGAGCGCGGTTTCGCCGGTGAGCGCTTCCGTGGATTCCGCCAGGCCCGTTCTTGCGCTGCCGGCGGCGTCCGTTACGGCGCCGGCGGCGTCGCTGGCGGCTTCACCCACTCCCCCGACCAGAGCGCTGCCGGCATCCTTCAGGTCGCCCTTGATCCCGGCCTCCGCGGTGTTCTTTACCGCGCGGCCCAAGCCGCCGATGGTCTTCAGCGCCCCGCCCGCAAGGGCCCCGGCGCCCTCCACCACGGCCCCCGCGGCCGCCTTGCCCGTCTCGGTCACATCCTTCGCCGCGCCCGACACGGCGCCGCTGACGCGGCCCATCGTGCCGAACAGCACGCTCGACGTGTCGAACTCCGGCTTTTCCGGCGTGCCGCCGACGCGGAACGGGAATTTCGATCCGCCGGCCATGATGATCTCGCCGTTTACCTCGAGCAGGTCCGGCGCGAGCCCGATGTCCGTCGATAAATCCAGGCCCATGCCGCCCAGCAGGGTCAGCGTAGCCGGCGGCACGAGCGGCTTGAAGGGCGTCAGGTCAAACCCGATCACGCGCGCGGAGGCATTGACCGCCGGGATGGCCTCGCCCACCGGACCTACCCGGGCCGACAGGCCCAGCCGGCCGTCCGGCAGGCCCTCCTGCTTCAACCGGGCCAGGAGCGAGACGACGGCGGGCTCGACCGCGGCGGCCTTGGCCTGGCCGTCCAGCCGCAGGTCCTTCACCTCGATGTCGAGGTCGGCCAGATGGACCCGCATGGGCTTTTCGTCCAGGGCGTAGTCCGTGTACTTGATCGTGCCGTTTCGAAGGGCGAGCAGCTTCACCAGGACCGGCCGGGCCTCCTCCTTTTCCTCCTCGACTTCCGGCTTCTCTTCCGCCGGTTCCTCTTCTTCCTTCGCCCCGAGCTGCTCGACGTTCAGGACGCCGTCCTTGTTCCGGATGACGTGGACGTACAGATCCTTGAGTTCCAAGCGCTCCACTTCCAGGGTGCCCGACTTCATGGTGCCGGGCTTGACCTTGACCTCGAAGCTGGAAAAACGGAACAGGTCCTTCTCCTCGGCGTCGAAGCCCTTCGGCTGGCCGACGCGCAGGTCGCTCAAGCCCGTGTAGCCGCGCAGGAAGCCGAAGCTCAAATCGCCGATCGAGGCCTCGGTGCCCAGCGCCTCGGGCAGGACCTTGTTGGCCACCGATTTGGCCAGCGGCGAGAGGATCAGGCGCAGCCCCACGAGCAGCAGCACGATGACGATGACGAGCACTTTCAGGATCTTCCACAGGGTCCGCATCTCCGGTCTCCTTTTCAGTTTCCCTTGCCGCGATCAGTCGCTCCACACGCCGAAGAAAAAGCCCAGGGCCGCCGCCCCGGCGGACGGGATATAACCCATGAGGAAGTCCTTGAACGAACCGGCGTGCCCGCTGATCCAGGCGAAGCTGTGGCGGACATAGGTCTCGACCGCGGCCCAATCCAGGTCGAACCAGCCGAGCCCCCGGGCCAGGGCCGCGAGGCCGACGAGCGCCCCCGCGACAAGCAGGGCCGTCTTGACGAATTTCCGGAAGAGCCAGCCCAGGAAGAAGCCGCCGGCATACCCGGCGCCCAGCCGGAAGGTCGCCGGCAAGGCCGGTTTGCGCGCGGCGCCGGCCTGCGGCTCGGCCGCCGTCCGGGCGTCCGACACGGTCTCGTCCCCGGCCGGCGCCGCGGCGGGTTTCGGGGCGCGCATCCGCTCGCCGATGGCCACGACCAGGCCGAACGCCATGAACAGGCCGGCGATCCAGAGGGAGCGTTTCCGGCGGCGCCGTCTCTTCTCGGAACGGTCGCCCGGGCCGGCGGACGGCGTCCGCTTTTTCTTAAACAATTCCATATCGGGGAAGAGTATAGCACAAGCGAGCGACCCCGCCAGCCGCGGATCAGAACAGCCAGCCCAGGCTGGCGCCCAGGAGCAGGTCGTCGTTGTCCGCCCCCTCGACGCGGACGTAGGCGCCCAGGCTGCCGACCAGTTGCTTGAAACCGAGCTCGAAATCGGCGCCGAGATAGGTCGTGTCCGGGTCCACCCCGAGCGGCTCCAGCCAGGTCCGCAGGAGGACGGCTTTCACGCCCACCCCGAACCCCTTCCCCAGCGTGTCGCCGCCGATCAGGATCTTGCCGCCCCCGATCCCGGCCTCGGCTTGGACGGAAGGCGTCCACGGGCGAAGGGGCGAGGTGAACCGCAGGCCGGCGGCCCCGCTGACCATCAGGGGCGAGCCGACCTTCAGGGCCAGCATGGACTCGGCCGCGACAGGCAGGGACGAAACAAGCCACACCAGAACGACATTCCGCATATTCATCGAGACCCTCCCCTTTCTAGAAACTCACACCGAGCGAGAAGAAGGGGCCCTGGATCGTGTCGCGGGAGGACCGCTCGTCGTTGGACACGCGGTCCGGCATGTCCCGGAATTCCTCCAGCCGGTACCCGGTGCGCAGGACCAGTTGCCGGAACCGGTAGAACGCGGAGGCCGCCATGCGCACGTTGGCGCCGTCATAGCCGATGTCGGTGAGCTCGCCCATGTCGTAGAACATCCAGGAGAATTCCAGTTTCCAGCCCGCGTTCGGGTTCCTGACGAAGCCCTCCCAGGCGGCGTACAGCATCGGGCCGTAGATGTCCGCGTTGCGTTCGCGTTCCTCGGGATGATCGGTATCCCAGATCCAGCCTTCCTTGAGGCGGGTGCGTATGTCGCGGTACTCGAAACCGGCGCCGGCCCGCCAGCCGTGCGCCAGTTCCGCGCCGAGCGCGGCGGCGTAGCGGCCGTGCGTTTCCGTGTCGCCGTTGTTATCGTAACGCCCGTATTCGAGATCGAGGCCGGCGAACCCCAGCCGGTTCGTCGCCAGGGGCCGCTCGAACTCGAGGCGGCCGCCGGCGACCCAGGCGTGCTGCTGGCCGTTGTCGGCGTACCACAGGCGCTCCTCGATGTCCGCGGCGGGCGCGGGCATGGCCGCGGCCAGGAGCGCCAGGACAACCGCCGCCGCCCGGCCGATGTTTCGATGTCGTTTCACGTCATCACCACCGTATCCCGAATCCGACGCCCAGGCTCGTGGCCTCCGACTCGGGCTGGTAGAACCCGGACCGATCCACGTCGGACTCCCCGAACCGCAGCCCTTCATAAAACGCCTTCAGCAGGTAGTCCTTCCGGGTCCACGTGAGGGCCGCGTAGGCCGACGCCTGGTCGGCGGGTTCGAGGGACGGCACGGAGGACCGCCCGATGATCTCGAAGTGGACCCTCTCGTAGGTGTACACCGAGTGCCGCAGACCGGCTTCCAGCGCGAGGGTTCCGTCCGGGCCGACCGGCCACAGGGCGCGCGCGCCGGCCACGAGGTACAGGTTGATCCAGTCCTCGTCATAGCCGCTGGTCATTTCGTCCGTGTTGTCCAGCCGCCTCTTCCAGATCCGGGTTCCGAACCCGGCCAGCGGCTGGAGTTCGACGGCCCCGGCAAGGTTCCAACGCGCGTGCAGGGTCCCGCGCAGGTCGCCGCCCACGTACAGCGTCTTGCTCCGGTACGGCGTGAAGTCCTGCTTGAGCCCGTCGTATTCGACCTCCCCGAGAAAGGCCAGCAGGCTCCCGCACCCGCCCCATCGTTCGCCGCCCGCGGCCTCGCGCTCGAGAATAAAACAGGGCATCAGCCCTTTTTCCTCGAGGCGGAAGGCGTCCTCCTTCCATTCGAAATACTGGATCGCGGGCGCCGCGGTGTATATCGGCTCGGCGCCTCCCGCCAGGCCCGCTCCGCACAACAGCACTCCCATAATCCAGACCGGTCTGCCGCGCATGATCGATTCCCGCGGCGGAGTGTAGCCGAACCTGTCCGCGCGCTTCAACTGCCAAACCGCGGGAGCCGCCGGGACGCGCGACAGCCGTCCTTCCTTGTGGTAGGCTGGCCGGCATGAAGGACAGGGCCCCGTCCATCTACGACATGTCCGCGGCCGGGATCGAGGCGCTGTTGCGCGGGTGGCGGCAGCCGGCCTACCGCGCCCGGCAGCTCTACCGCCAGCTCTACGTCCAGCTCGCCGCGCGGCCCGAGGACATGTCCGACCTGCCGGCGGCGCTGCGGGAACGCCTCGCGCGGGAGGTCCGGTTCAACGACCTGGAGCTCGACCGGGTGCAGGCCGGCGAGGGCGGCCTGACCCGCAAGGCGGCGTTCCGCGTGGACGGCGGCCCGCCCGTGGAAGCCGTGCTCATGATCTACCGCGACCGGGCCACGGTCTGCGTCTCGACGCAGTCCGGCTGCGCGATGGCCTGCAGCTTCTGCGCGACCGGGCGCATGGGCTTCCGCCTGAACCTGACGGCGGGGCAGATGGTCGAGCAGGTGCTCTGGGCCGCGCGCGAAGCGCGGTCGGCGGGGGGCCCCTTGCTGACCAACATCGTGTACATGGGCATGGGCGAGCCGTTCAACAACTACGACCGCTGGTGGGCCTCGGTCGAGCGGTTGCACGACCCCGACGGGTTCAACTTCGGGGCGCGTAATTTCACGGTGTCCACGGTCGGCATCGTGCCGGGCATCCTGCGCCTCGCCCGCGAGAAGCTGCCGGTGAACCTGGCCGTGTCGCTGCATGCGCCGGACGACGAACTGCGCTCGCGGCTGGTGCCCGTGAACCGGAAGTATCCCGTGGCGCGGGTGATCGAGGCCGTCCGCGAATACACGGAAAAGACGCGGCGCCGAGTCTCGTTCGAGTACGTTCTGCTCCAGGGGGTGAACGACCAGCCCGCGCGGGCGCAGGAACTGGCCCGCCTGCTGAAGGGTACGGCGGCCCGGCCGGGCGTGAAGCTGTGCCACGTGAATCTCATCCCTTGGAACCCCGTGCCCGGGGAGCCGTTGAAACCGTCCGAGCGGCAGCGCGTGCTGGATTTCCAGGCGGTCCTGGAACGTCATCGCGTCGCCTGCACGGTGCGCGCGCAGCGCGGGGTGGACATCGCCGCCGCCTGCGGGCAGTTAGCCGGGGGGCTGCAGTAGGGGCGTCGCTTGCGACGCCCGGCGTTCCGCGGCGGCGACGAGCCAGATGCTGACCTCGTAGAGCCCGATCAGGGGCGTCGCCATCAGCACCTGCGAGACCACGTCGGGCGGCGTCATGACCATCCCGATAACCAGGGCGGCGACGACGGCATGCCGGCGGCGCCGTCGCAACTGCGCCGAGGTCAGGAAGCCCATGCGGCCCAGCGCGACGAGGACCACGGGCAGTTCGAAGACCAGCCCGAACCCGATCAGCAGCGGCACGGCGAAGGCGAGGTAGTTTGTGATGGTCCATTCCGCGCGCACGCCCATCCACCCGTGAAGCCCGAACATCATCTTGAGGGCGACGGGCAGCGCGTAGGCGTAGCCCAGCATCAGGCCGCCGGAAAAAAGAACCACCGCGAATCCGAACATCCGGGCCACGGTGCGCTTCTCGTGTTCAAAGAGCCCGGGGAAAACAAATCGCCCGATGAACAGCACGAGGAACGGGCTGCTCAACAACAGCCCGGCCCAGGCCGCCAGGCGAAGGCTCGCGGAAAACGCGCCGCCGACTTCCAGCGACCGCAGGAAGTCCGTGGTGTTCGCCGTGACCCCCGAGAGCGGGCGGGTCAGAAGCTGCATGATCTTCGGGGCAAAGGGATACGCGACGACCACGCCCAGCAGCAGCGCCAGGGCGCAGCGGACCACGGTCCAGCGCAGATCCTCGAGGTGATCCAGGAAGGGCTTCACCTCCGACGGGGCGGCCGGTTTATCCGGCAGGATCATGGTCCCGGTCCTTTTCCGGAGGCGGCGGGGGCGGCGCGGGGGGCGGTTCCTCGGCGCCCCGCCGCAGTTCATCGGTCACGTCGCGCGCGGCGCGGCGGAACTCCTCGAGGGCGCGGCCCAGGCTTCGGGCCAAATCCGGCAGCCGCTTGGCGCCGAAGAGCACGAGGGCGACGATAAAAATCAGCAGCAACTCGCCGCCGCCGGCGTTCCCGGTCAGGAAGGCCAGGCTGACATTCCCGCTCATGCTTGTTATTCCCGTCTCCAACGCAAAAGCCCCGGCGCCTGCCGGGGCTTTCGCGGCCATACCATCGGCGTTGCGGGTTTACTGGAACAGGATGAACTCACCGCGCCGGTTCTGGCTCCAGGACTCGTCGTCATGCCCCATGGACACCGGTTGCTCCTCGCCGAGGCTCTTCGTCTGAATGCGATCGCCGTCGATGCCCAGGCCCACCAGGTAGGCGCGGACGGCCAGCGCGCGGCGCTCGCCCAGCGCCAGGTTGTACTCGTTGCTGCCCCGCTCGTCCGCGTGGCCTTCGACGACCAGGCCGGCCTGCGAGCCCTGGAGCGAACTGGCCACCGCGTCGAGCTTGGAGCGTTCCGAGTCCTTGATCTGCGAGCTGTCGTAATCGAAATACACGGGGGTGAACTGGCCGCGGGTCCCCTCGCCTTCCCACCGAGGCCCCAGGCTGTCCATGCCCTCGCCGTACAAATCGCTGCCGACCACGCCGCCGACATTATCGACGCCGGCCAGGCCGCCTTTCGGCGCGCGCTTCTTACACCCGCTGCCCGATACCATCAGCAATGCCGCCGCCGCCACCATCCACCCTCGCATCTGCATCTTCATTCTCCTGTTTGTTGACTAAGAAAACGGTTCAAATATCAAGGCGCCCACGAGGGAGAAAACCAATCCCCGGAAGCGTCGAGTAAAGGTATGGGGGGATCGCCCATGGTGTCAACTAGATAGATGGCGGAGCGGTAGCCGACCGTCCGGGCGCAGGCGATGTGCCGCCCGTCGGGCGCCCAGGAGGGATCCTCGTAATCGGCGCCGTCGGCGGTGATCTGGCGGATTTCCTGGGTATCCGGGTTCATGATGCAGACCTGGTACCGGCCGCCCAGCTTCGAGGAAAACGCGATCCAGCCGTTCGCGCCCCAGTCGGGCGCGACGTTTTCCGAGCCGCGGCTGGTCAGGCGCTGGCCGCGGCCGCCGGAGCGGGAGATCATGTAGAGCTGCGGGGTGCCCGCCTGGTCGGAGACGTAGACGATCCGGTTGCCGTCGGGGGACCAGGCCGGGCTGGCCTCCGCGGCCTGCGCCGTCGCGGTCAGCCGGGTCAGGGAGCCGCCGCTCTTCACGAACAGCTCCGGGTTGCCCGTGCGCGACAGGATCAGCGCCATGTCGCGGCCGTTCGGCGCGACGGCCCCGCCCGTGTTCAAGCCGGGATAGTTGGCCACGATCTTCCGCGCGCCGCTGCCGACGTCGATCGAGTAGACGTCCGGGTAGCCGCGCAGGTAGGAGGTGTAGACGATGGTCTTCCCGTCGGGGCTCCACCGCGGGGCCAGGCTGATGCGGCGGTCCTGCGTCAGTTGCACGAGCCCGGCGCCGTCCGCGTCGCAGAGATAGAGCTCCTTGTTCTTCGTCCGGTTCCCGACGAGGACGAGCCGGCCCGAGTTCAGGCCCTTGCGGCCGGTGACGGCCAGGATGATGTCATCGGCCGCGCGGTGCGCCATCCGACGGGCCTCCGCGGAGGAAGCCGGGTAGCTCTTGCTCATGAAGCTCTGGCGGGTCGTGGCGTGGAGCACGTAGATCGTGGCGTTGATCGAGCCGCCCGACTCCGCGCACTGGCCCTGCAAGACCACCTCCCCGCGGCCGGGCGCGGTGAGGGAGAACCAGCCCGAGCGCGCGAGGTCGTCCTGCAAGGTCTTGCGGAACGTCGCGGCGCCCGCGGTCGGCGCGGCCTGGAAGGCCGCCAGGTCCAGGCCCGTCTTCTGCCCAGCGCCCTTGGTCACCACCACCTGGGCCCGGGCCGAAACCGCCCCCCATCCCGCCACGATCAAAAGCCAAAGCCATTTCTTCATCCGTTCTCTCCGTTGCGCGCGTACTGTAATTAAAACGCCGGGGAGGGCAAGACTGCAATCGAAGGGCTCGTTGCGTTCGGCTCGCCGGAGGCTCGCCCTCCAGCAGGAATACACGGATATGGAGGGCGAGCGTCCCCGCGAGCCGATACATTTCACCGCGCCCGGCCTACAGCCCTCCGGCGCTCAAGTCGAAGGTGATGTCGATGTCCTTCGAGGCCACGCCCCATTGCTCCGGCAAGGGCCTCAACTTCGACACGGCGTTCACGGCCTTCATCACGGAATCGTCCATCAGGGCGTTGCCGGACGTCTTGGCCAGCGTGCGCCGGGTTATCATCCCGCTCTTCTCGACGCGGATCAGGACGATCGCGCGCAGCCCGGCGGGCACGGCCGGGCCGCTGGGCTGGTTCCACGCGTCGTACATCGCCTGCTTCACGAGCGCGTAGTACCAGGCCTCGGGAAACGTGTCCGACGGAATGGAGGTCCGATCGGAGATCTTCGCCCCGGCCGCGAGAAGCTTGCGAATCTCCTCCGGCGAGAGCTTCGGCTGGTCGGGCTTGGGCGGCTCGCGCGTGACGCGCTTGGTGCTTTTCTGGACCTGGGGCCTGGGCTTCGGCTTGATTTCCTCGGGGATATCCTTCGGCGGCTCGGGCGCCGGGGGCTGCGGCGCCGTCGAGGCCTCCACCACGTCCGCGGGGATGTCCGGCAAGGCGATGGTCAGGTCGATGACGACGATATCCCGCCGCTGCCGGCGGAACCACCAGTTGGCCACGAGCGGCGCGATGACCACGCCGAGGATGAGCACGGTGTGAACGATCGTGCTGATCTTGAGCGACTTGCGGAACCGCACGTCCATGGAGCGTTATTTCCCGTCCGGCGAGGTCACCAGCGCCATGCGCGCGATCTTGGCCTCTCGCAGGATATTGAGGATCTCCACGAGCTTCCCGTACGCGATCTTCTCGTCGGCGCGGACCAGGACGATGGTCTCGGGGTCGGCCCGCCCCATGTCCGTCATCTCCGCCGCCAGCGCCTCGCGCTCGATGGGCTGGCGGTCGAGGTACAGGTGCCCCTCGATATCGAGGGTGATGGTCCGCATCTGGCGCTGGTCAAGGTCGTCGGCCTTGCCGCGGGGCAGGTTGACGTAGATGCCCTGCTCGAGCAGCGGGAACGTGATGATGAAGGTGATCAGGAGCAGGAAGGTCAGGTCGATCAAGGGAGTCATGTTGATCTCCTTGATCTCCTGCAGCGCCAGCATGGAGGTTCGACGGGCCATCCGGGGCTCCCTACTCCCTTACGAACATGCGCTGCAACTCGGCTACGAATTCCTGCGCGAAGTTGTCCATCTGGACCGCCAGCTCGCGGATCTTGCTGGCGAGGATGTTGTAGCCGATGGCGGACGGGAGGGCGACGAGCAGGCCCACCACGGTCGTCAGCAGGGCGCCGGAGATGCCGGGCGCCACGGCGGAGAGGTTCGCCGCGCCGCTGACGGCCATGGCGCTGAAGGCGTCCAGCACGCCCCAGACCGTGCCGAGCAGGCCGAGCAGAGGGCTGGCGCTGACCGCGGTCGCCAGGAAGCCCATCCGGCTCTCGAGTTCCAAGGCCTGGTCGGCGACGGTGCGCTCCGTGACGCGGCGGACGACCTCGACCTGGAGCTGGTTGAGCCGGTAGTCCTCGAACCGGTTTCCGGCCGCGAACAGGTCGCCGGCATGGCGGTGCCCGTCGTTCAATTCCCCGCCGAGGGCGAGGCAGCCGGCCTCGTAGACCTTGTAGATCGGGCTCTCCGCGAACGCGTGGCGCTTGAGGTAGAGCGAGAGCGGGTGCGCCTCGCCGCGGAACGCGAGCTGGAAACGGCGCGACGCGCGCTGGGCGCGGATCAGGTCCAGGTACTTGGTCACCATCACCGACCACGCGAAGATCGACGCCACGATCAGGATGACGACGATCAGCTTGCCCGACATCAGGCTGCTCGTGCGGAACGCCGTGAACAGGCTGGCCAGCGGCAGATTCAAGATTCCGAAATCGCCCACAAACACCTCGCTGAAAAAAAAGGGGTTCAAGTTCGGCGTACCTTATCCAAGGCGGGCGGTCGGGTCAATGGACATCGGCCGCGCCGAGAATACGCTTGTGGCCCGCGGGCGGCCCCGTATGCTGGCGCGCATGAACCTGCTGGGCATCGACCTGGGCGGTACGAAGACGTCGGTCTGCCTCGGGGACGAACGCGGGGCGCTCCGGGCCTCCCGGCGCATGCCCACGCGTGCGCCCGAGGGCCCGGAATCCGGCCTGCGGCGGACCGCCGCGCTTGCCCGCGAACTGCTGGACGAGGCCGGCGTGGCCCTGGAAGAACTGGAGGCCGTCGGCATCGCCGCGCCGGGCCCGGTGTCGGTGCGCGACGGCCTGATGCTTCGCCCGCCGAACATGCCGGGATGGGTCGATGTGCTCTTGATCCGGTGGGCCACGGAATCCTTCGGGCGTCCGGCGTTCATGAACAACGACGCCAACGCCTGCGCGCTGGCGGAGTATCTCTACGGGTCCTGCCGCGGCACGCCGAACCTGGTGTACCTGACCATGAGCACGGGGCTGGGCGCGGGCGTCGTGCTGGACGGGCGCGTGATCCAGGGGGCGACCGACCTGGCGGGCGAGGTCGGGCATCATGTCCTGGATATTCACGGCCCCCCCTGCCCCTGCGGGCAGCGCGGCTGCCTGGAGATTTACTGCGGCGGCCTGAACGTGGCCAACCGGCTGCGCGCGCGCATCGTGAAAGACCGCCTCGAGACCGCCATCCTGGACGAAGCCGGGGGCGATCCGGAGGCGATCGATTTCCGGGCCTTCCTCGCGGCGGCACGGAAGGGCGACGCCTTCGCGCGGGAGGCCTGGGAGGAGTATCTCGAGCGGCTCGCCCAGGGCGTGGGTAACGTGCTCATGTTCCTGAACCCGCGGGTGATCCTGATGGGCACCATCGCGATCCATGCCGGCGACTTTCTCCTGGCGCCTTTGCGCGAGCGCGTGAAGAAGTATGCCTGGCCGCCGAGCGTGGCGGCCTGCCGGATCCTGCCCAGCGCGCTCGAGGGACGCATCGGCGACTTGAGCGCGCTGGCCGTCGCCGCCGCCGGCCTGGGCGCGGCCGTTTCACCTTGAGTCCCCGCGCCGCGCGTGAGAGGATGCGCGCAGGTCGAGGACGGATTTTCCCATGATAAGGTCGTTTATATTCAACCAGGGCAAGCTGGTGAGCCAGGACGTCGGGCTCGACGTCCTGCGCCTGCTGTTGTACGACGAGGGCGTCCAGATCTGGGCGGATGCGGAGAAGCCGACCGAGGCGGAATACAAGGGCCTGCTCGAGGGCGTGTTCAACTTCCATCCGCTGGCCATCGAGGATTGCATCGCCGTCACCGAGCGCCCGAAAATCGACGAATACGAGCAATACCTCTTCATGGTGGTCCACGCGGCGGACTACCGGCCCGACACCCGCAAGTTCCACACGACGGAACTCAACCTTTTCATCGGCCGGAACTTCCTGGTGACCGTGCACGAGGACCCCCTGAAGAGCGTCGCGGCCACCATCGAGCGCGTGGTGAAAAACGCGCCCGTCATCGCGCGCGCGCCGGACCGCCTGACCTACCACCTGCTGGACAGCCTGCTCGACAACTACGAGCCGGCCCTGCTCAACCTCTCCAACGAGATGAGCGAACTGGAAAAGCGGGCGCTGACGTACTCGTCCGTGGACATCCTGACGGAAGTCCTGCAACTGAAGACGGAGGTTCACCACCTGCGGCAGATCGTGACGCCGCAGCGGGAGGTGATCTCGCGCCTGGCCCACGGCGAGTTCAAGATCGTTCGAACCAGCCTGCTGCCCTACTACCGCGACCTGCTGGACCATCGCTCCCGGATCAGCGACCGCATCGACACGTACCGCGACATGCTGACCAACACCCTGCAGATCAACCT
>JAGNIJ010000047.1 GCA_018001225.1 Kiritimatiellia bacterium
CCGGTGCTGAACTTCTTCTTCACCGAGTCACGCCTGAAACATCCCCCCGGCCCCGACGTCGTGGTCACGCCGCGCGCCAAGCGGATCGGCGGGGCGATCCTGGCCGTCATCGTCCTGGCCCTGCTCGAGTTCGTGGCGCGGCGGCGCATGAAGGTGGAGATGACGATCGGCGAGTACGATCCCTATCTCCAGAACGCCCTCGCGCCCGGCACGAACCTGCACGTGAACGGCCTCGGCTTCCGCGGCGAGGAGATCGTCCCGGAGAAGGAACTTGGCGCGCTGCGGATCTTCTACCTCGGCGGCTCGACGTTCCTCGGCGCGAGCGTGACGTTCGAGGAAACCCACCCGCGCCTCTTGGAAAAGCGGCTGCGCCAGCAATTCCCGGGCCGGCGGATCGAGGTCCAGAACGCCGCCAACCACTGGCACACGACCGAGCACTCGCTGATGAAGTACCTGTTCAAGATCCGGGACTTCCGGCCCGACCTGGTCATCGTCTGCCACAACATCAACGACCTGTACCGTTCCTTCTCCCCGCCCGAGTTCGCCCGGCCCGGCTACGAGCGGGACTACTCCCATTTCTACGGCCCGGTTTCCCGCATGGTGCAGACCTACTTTCAACGGCCGCCCGTCGTCCGCGTGCACCTGCAGTGCTTCCGCAGGCTGTCGGAGCTCTTCGGGCCGCGCCTTTTCTCCGACTTCCGCCGCCTGAAGGAAACCGACCGCGCCGACCTCGCCAGCCGGGATTCGTTCCGGCGCAACCTGGCGATGCTTGTGCGCGTGCTGAAGCAGGACGGCGTCCGCGTCGTGCTCGCGACGGAGCCCTCGCTCTACCGGCACGACCTGACCGCGGAGGAGGAGAAAAAACTCTGGATGAACAAGCAGTTCTGCGTGGTCGGGCCGCGGACCTACCTCGGCGCGGGCGCCATGGCGGACGGCATGGCGGAGTTCAACGCCATCATCAAGGAGGTGGCCCGCGAGGAGGGCGCGCCCCTCGTGGATCTCGACGCGGTCCTCCCGCGGACGCTGGAGTATTTCCGCGACGACTGCCACTACAACGAAAAGGGCCACGCCCTCGTCGCGAAGGCGCTCGGGGATTTCATCCTGGAAAACCGCCTGGCGGACGACTCCGCCCAGTGAGTTGCTCAACCACGGGCTCGCGGGAACTCGCCCCTCCAAGTCTCAAAATGAAAGACATGGAGGGCGGAGCTCCGCGACGCCGTTCCTTCCGCCGGCAGAGCGGCGGAACTACAGGCCTGATTTCAGCGCCCGCACCGCGATGTCCAGCGGGCCCTTGACCTCGGCCTCGTATTTCGCGATTGGCTTTTCCGCGCCGGCGACCTCCACGATCATCGGCCCGCCGGACTCGAGCTCGATGCGAAGCGGCGTGCCCTCAAAATAGCGGCCCTCGTACGGCCCCTCTTCGAGCCAGCCGTCGATCCGCAGCCGCCCGACACCCTCGCCGCGCACGGTCACGCGGTGGAGAGGGAGGCCCTTCTCCACGCCCCGCAGGGCGTTCCAGAAGGCGCCGGGCTGGGTCCGCAGGAACTCCGCCACGTCGCGGCGGGCCTGCTCGAAAAGCCCCGCCATCTGCGCGGGCGTCATATACTTCGCCATGCGGGTCGCCTGTGCCTGGTGGCCCCGGTGCTCGTCGGCGACATGCCGGAGCAAGGCGTCCGTGTAGAGGTCGGACCGCGCGAGCCACGGCTCCGGCTTGAGCGCGTGGTTGAGCAGCGCCTGGGCGGCCTCGACGTACAGGCGCCGGCCGGCCGGGTCCTTCATCAGGCCGTTCAGCACGTCGCCGCGCAGGCCGTAGATCGGAGGCAGCCCGCCGCTGTCGTCCATGCGGAAACCGAACGCGTCGTCGAGGTCCCACGCCATGAACGTCCACGCGGCCCCGTCGAGGCGGCGGTCGCGGACGAAGTAGCCCTGCCGGTTGTCCGTGAGACCGAGAAAATGCACCGAGGCCGCCCAGCGCATGAAGGCGGCGGGATCCATCAGGCGGGCGAACTCCGCCAGCGTCGGGACGCGGTCCGGATCGCGCCACAGGGTCTGCCAGGTCTTCCGGAACATCTCGTCGCTGCCGAGCTTGAGCGGGTTGGCGGTCTTTTCCTTGATCACGTCGAGGTCGAGGTGGCCGAACGCGTGCCGCAGGAAGGCCGGGTCCTGCGGATCTTCGAGCAGCAGGTAGACACCCATCGGTGTCTTGTTGACCTGGAAGAGGACGTGCCGGAAACGCGGGGAGATCAGACCGGTCGCCCGGAGGATGTCCAGCCCGAGGGCGTGCTTGATCAGGCTGCGCCCGGCGAGCACGAAGGCCGTGTGGGGCGACTCATCCTCCGCGCCGAAGACGCGGCCGGGCCACGCGGGCCGGCCGTACCGCGCGCGGCAGCTCAAGCGGAACGATTTTTTGACCTTCGCGATCCGCGTGGACCGGCCCTGCGGCCGCATGCCGACATCCGCCGACTGCGCGGTGCCGTCGGGGAAGATCAGGCAGGCGTGGGCCCGGCGCTCGCCCGCCGGGCCGCGCGCGTGGGGATTGGGCAGGATGCCGTTCATCGTGTGCGTGAAATCCGCCGGGCGCAGCGTGCACCACAGCAGCGGGATGTCCGGCGGCGCGCCGACATAATAGAAGCGGGTCACGGCCGCGCTGGGATGCGCCCCGTCCCGGAACGAACGGACGGTCACCGCCTGCGACCCGGTGACGACCAGGGCTTCGCCCGCCTGGGGGCTGTTTTCCGTCGGGACGTTGCCGTCGGTCGTGAAGCGCACCACGTCCCCCGGCTCGGCGGCCACCTTCACCACGGCGCCGGAGGCGACGAGGCCGCTCGGCAGCGAAAGCGTCGGGGGATTGAGCAGGGCCAATCCCCCGGGGCGGGGCGGGGCCACCCGGAACGACCCGCTCCCGGCGGGGTCACGCACGAATGCCTGACCGGGCTCCAACGCGGGAAAGGTCACGTAATCCAGCGGCACGCCGTGCGGCGAGTGCAGGCTGATCGTCTCGCCGGTCCGCTTGAGCTTGAACCCGGCGTGGAGGTCCTGCTCGCCGCCGCCGAAGGCGCGGTCCGCCCGCGTCAGCACCAACCGGTCCACGGACGTCGCGCCGCCCTTGAGGACGACATCCAAGCGGTGGTTTCCCTGCTTCAGGAGCCAGGCCCCGCCGGGCTCCCCCGGCGCCCGGGCGCGCGTGGCCAGGAAATACCGGGCCGGCCGCTCGGGCAGCGAGGCGCCGGCGACGCGATCCACCTGCACCTCCACGAGGCAGGGTTCCGCCGGTTTATGGATCAGCCAGACATCGTACAGGCCGGTTTCCGGCACGTAGATCCGGTGGGTCATGCGCGGCACGGCACCCGTGGAGGCCGTGGCATCGAAGACATAACCCGCCGGCGCGCCGGACTCGGGATGGATGTCCCAGTGTTCCTTGGTGCCCGCGACCGGGTTCTTCGCCCCCCAGTACGAGGAGACGCCGGACAACCCGTCCGCCCAGATCAGCAGCGTTTCGCCGGGCGGCAGGACCACGTCCGGAAGCCGCCACTTCGCCGGGCGGGCGGCGGTATCCGTCAGCATGAATCCCCGCAGCGGGACGGGCTCCGCCGAGCGGTTGTACAATTCGATCCAGTCCGCGGCCGCGCCGTCGCTCTTCACCGGGCCGCGCGGATCGGCGAGACCGATCTGCTGGATGACGACGGGCGACCACAGCGCGGAGGGCCGGATGCGCGCGACACCCGGGCGGGCGGCCTGGCGCCAGAGCGAGCGGAAATCCTGGTTCGAACGGGGCCTGGACAGGCCCGCGCGGCGTCCCAGCCACGCCGCCGCCGCGAGCGCCGCCAGGCAGAGCCCGACGCCGAGCAGCTTTCTGGCGGTACGGCCGTCCATGAATCAGACCAGCGAGCCCGGCGCGGAGAAGAAGACGTTGATCTTCCGGCACGGCACCTCGCGCTGGATGGACTGCTGGATTTCCGGCCAGTTGCCGGAGGGCGCGTGCGCGAAGGCGTAGTGGAGGCTCGTGGTGCCCTCGACCGACGCGATGCTTTCCAGGCGCAGCCCGCTGAAGTGGCGGCCCAGCAGCCCGTCCAGCGCGGCGCCCTGCCGGGAGTAGGTCTCGTCGTCGAGGTTCAGCAGCAGCACGCCCGAGCGGCGGTTGATCCAGCGCCGGCGCAGCGGGCCCCAGTGCCGGGCCAGGAGCAGGACGAACGCGACGGCGTAGAGGATCAGCACGAACAGGAAGTTGAACGTCGCCAGGCCGATCGAGCCGGCGATCAGGAGCATCAGGAACCCGATTTCCTCGGGCTCCTTGACGGGGGTGCGGAAGCGGATGATCGAGAGCGCGCCGAGCAGGCCGAGCGAAAGGGGCAGCGAGAGCTGGACGCAGATGAAGAGGAACGTGATGGACGGGCCGACGAGCAGGAACGACTTCTGGAGCTGGGAGCCCGTGGCGCGCCGCTCGTAGAAGAGCTCGTACATGAACTCCGCCGCGAGCGCCGCGGCCACCGAGGCCAGCATGCTCAAGAGGAAGCCCCCGAGTTCCAGGGACAGGCTCGCGCCCGCCGTCAACTGCTCCAGTAGTTTCTGCATGGTTTACCCCTCGCGCAACAACAGATGCCTGACACACTCCCCGTACTTGGAAAACGAGGCCCGCGTCACCGCCAGGGCCGCCGCCCCGGCCGGCAGGCGCGGGCCCTCCACCCCGGCCGGCCCCTTCACTTCCAGCACGGCCCAGTCGAGCATACCGGGTCCGCCCGGAAAGTAAAACGCGGGATTCGGATGCTCCGCGCCGATCGCGTAGTCCAGCGCGATCCGCGCCCCGCGGGCCATGTCCACGTACCGGCGGCGGACGTAGCGGATGACGCACACGGGCAGCACATTCGACGGCGCGCCGTGCAGCGGCCATTCGAGCAAAACGGTCGGGTCCACCGTTTTGCCCACCGCGAGCGGGTCGGCCTGCAGGGCGGCCAGGTCGAGGTCCAGCGTCCTGCGCTTCTTGAACGTGCGGGCGCCGGCCTTGCTCTTCAGCTCCAGGAACGCCTGCGCGCCCGCGGGGCGGCCGGCCTCGTCCGTGTACCAGCGCAGGCGGACCTTGTGCTTGTAGAACGTGCTCTGGCGCTTCTCCTCCACCGCGTCAAGCCAGGGCGTATCGTAGTAGAGGCTGCGGATGACGTTGTGCGCGAACCGCGGGTCGGGCGCGCAGACGTGGTCCAGCCAGTCCTTGAAAAACTCCGCCGCGTGGGCCGGCAGGATGTACTTGCGCTCCAGCCGCCCGGCGGGGGGCGCGGCGAGCGGGGGGCTAACCGGCGCGTTCATTCGGCCTTCAGCAACGCCCGGAGTTTCAACGCCAAAGAAGGGAAATCCACCGTCACAATATGCCATAGAATATCATGGTCGAGCATCTGTCGGAGCGAAACCGAGTCCTCACGCCGCGACATAGACTTCCTCCGCCTCTTGCAGCACCTCGCCCCGGAAGTACTTGCTCAAGCCAGCGGGCGTGTTCAAGTCCACGCGCCGCCCCAGCAGCACGGAGAGATCCTCCTGCAGGCGGACAAAAGCCAAGCCCACATGCACGCCGGGTTGAAATTCCACGAGCACATCCACATCGCTTTCCGGGCGGAAGTCGTTTCGGAGCACCGATCCGAAGAGCGCCAGGCGGCGGATGCCGTTGTGTATGCAAAAGGCCTTGAGCCTGTCGCGCGGTATTTCTATGCCGTGTACCATCATAACCGGTATTGCATCGCTTCAACTTCTTTCATCGGGCCATGGGGGCTGCTAATGGTGATTATGGGGATTGTTGCGCCGATTTTCAAGTCATCCAAAGAAGGCCTGAACCCGAAAAGACCCACGGCCGGACTGCACACGGCCATCACCGCCGAACCTCGTCCAAGGTGGCACGGGCATCCCGCCCGTCAATGGTAAAGCGGCCGGTGCCGTGGAGACGCCGCGCCCCCGCGGCGCTGTTGGCGGGCCGGGGGCGGCCCGCCTCCACCGTTTGCCCTTGACCCTCCAAGGCGATGCGCCGTTAATACTGCCCGCATGGAGACTCCATCCCAGCCGGCGCGCGTGTCCATCGTCATTCCGTCCTACAACAGCCGCCGGACCATCGACCTGTGCCTGGACGCCTTGAAAACGGCGGCAGCCCGGCCCGGCGTGGAGGTGATCCTGGTGGACAGCTCCACGGACGGCACGGACGCGCGGGTCCGCGAGCGCTACCCGTTTGTCCGCGTGATTCACCTCGACAAGCAAACCTGGCCCGGGCCGGGCCGGAACATCGGGGCGAAGGCGGCGGCTGGAGCCCTGCTGGCCTTCACGGACACCGATTGCGTGGTCGCGCCGGACTGGGCGGACGCGATCCTCGAATCCTTCGCGCGGCATCCGGAACAGGACGCGTGCGTGGGGATCGTGCGGAACCACAACCCGCGCGGCGCGGTGAGCTGGGGCTCGTTCCTGACGGAATTCAACGGCTACCTCGGCGGCGCGCGGAGGCCGACGCGGCACCTGCCTTCGTTTTCCACCGCGTTCCGCCGCGCGGCCTTCGAGAAGGCCGGCGGCTTCCCGGAGGACGTCGCCTGGCTGGAGGACATGATCCTGACCGAGGCGCTGCTGCGCATGGGCGCGAAGCTGTACGTCGAGCCGGCGATCCGGATCGCGCATCACAACCGCGACCGGCTGCGGGAGTTCCTGCGCCACCAGTACCACCTGGGGCGGTTCTTCGCGCACAGCCGGTTCCGCGGGAATCTCCCCGGCTCGCGCGTGCTGCGCGCGACGGCGTTTTCCATCCCTGCGCTCGCGGCCTGGCGCGCGCTGCGGGCTTTCGAGCGGACGTTCCGCGCCCGGCCGGCCTGGGGGTTGCTCCTGCTGCTCCTGTCCCCGCTCTACCTGGCGGGCATGATCGCGTGGATGGCCGGCGTCCGGCTCGGGCGGAAGGATTGCGCCTAGATCTCGCTGGGATACGGCAGGGCCGGCACCGGCAGATGTCCCTCCGGCGGCGGGCGATACCCCACGGGCCGGGCCAAGGTCAGGACCAGGAGACCCGCGATGCGGTTCCAGCTCAAGGGGCCGACGTCGTAAATGGGGATGAGCAGGATCAGCAGGCTGCCGACCAGGACCTGGACCGGCGCGCGGCTTCCCCAGACGAGCCAGGTCCAGAGCATGATCGGGATGGCCATGACGTAGTGGTGCTCGAAGACCTGCGGCGACAGGAAGAAGCTCATGACGAGCGTGTCCATCACCTGCTCGTAGAAATAGAACTCGCGCGCCCACGCGCCCTCCGCGCCGGGCTGACGCCGCAAGGGCCGCAGCTCGCGCTCGCGGCGGGCCATGCGCAGGAGCATCCAGCCCAACGCCGCGCACAGGAAGAGGCCCCACAGCGCATTCTCGTATTCGACCGCGTCGAACAGCTTGAGGATATTCTTGGCGATGGCGTGGAGGCTGTTGTCGCGAAAGAACGAGCCGATCGGCGGGTCGGAGATGTAGCCCAGGAACTTCTGCCAGACGTCCCACCCGCTCGCCCAGCACTGGGCCAGGAAGATCAGGACGGTGAACAGGCCCGCCCACAGGATAGGCCGCCAGCGCCAGACCAAGAGCAGGGGCAGGCCGAGGATGGCGGGATAGAGCTTCATGTGGAAGCCGACGCCCAGGGCCAGGCCGGCCAGCCACGGGAGGCGCTCGCTGAAGAGCAGGATGACCAGGATGCTGTTGACGAGCCAGAGGTTCGGCTGGTGGAAGCCGAGCAGGCGGAGCAGCGGCACGTTGAAGAGCAGCAGGAAGCCCGAAGCCAGCGCCGCCGCGCGGCGGTCCATCTTCAGCCGCCGGCCCCAGGCGTACGTAAGCCAGTAAAGGATCATCAGCATCGTGAACTGCGCGCACTGGAACGTGTAGAACACGATGTGGTCCAGCGTCTGGCGGTGGGAGCCGTCCATGGCGCGCGTGTAAGGATAGAAATGATCCGCCAGCCAGCGCCACCCGGCCATCAGCTGGGACAGGGCCGGCGGGTACCAGTAGATCGGCGAGACATTCGGGTTCCCCGAGTACGGGTCGCCATGCAGCACCTGCGAGATCATGCCGTTGTACCAGGCGCCATAGTCATAGGACGGCTTGGCGAATTTCTCGAATAGGCTCAAGTAGACGAAGCCCAGCACGAGGAATACCGCCAGGGGATAAAAACCCTGCTTCCATTGCCGGAACCACGGCCAGAGCACGACGCCGATGGCGAGGAGCGCCACGGCATGCGTGAAGGAATACATTTCGAAGACGCGGAACGCCGCGCCGTAGGAGTACCGAACAAACACGGGGCTCCACATCCAGAGCCGCAGCGCCGCCCAATCGGCGGTCCACCACAGGACCAGCGCCAAGGCCGCCCGCCGAGCGAGTTTCAATGTTGCTTCCTGCGGCATCGTCAACCCCCGCGGCTGTCTACATGAAGACCGCATTGTAACGGAGGAATCGTTGAATGCAAGCAACCAGCCTTTCGCGACAGCAACCAGCCTTTCGCCTGGGGGCTCAACAGCAGGCTCGTAGCGCCTGCTGTACAGCCGGGACTGCGAACCCGCGGTGAATCGGACGCTATGAAAGGCAGGCGACGGCTCATCTTGCCTTTGCCGTGCGTTCTGCTATAAACCGGGCATGAATTCCCGCAGCCGAGAGGTTTCCCGCGAGAAACTCCTGCGCGGTCCGGCAGATCCCGCGCTGGGCGGGATCTCGCTGGTCTTCCCGGTCTACAACGAGTCGTTCATCATCGAGACCACGCTGCGGAACTACATCGCGGAGCTCGGGGAGCGGGTGCCGGACCTGGAAGTGGTCGTGGCCGAGGACGGCAGCACGGACGACACGAAGGGGGTGCTGGAGCGGCTGGAGAAGGAACTGCCGATCCGGCTGTTCATGAGCGACGAGCGCAAGGGCTACCAGCGCGCCGTGATCGACGCGGTGGCCCACGCGACCAAGCCCTGGGTGTTCGTGGTGGACTCGGACTACCAGTTCGCCGCCATCGATTTCTGGCGGCTCGAGCCGCTCCGGAAGGACCACGATATCATCCTGGGCATGAAGGCCCCGCGGCGGGACCCGTTCTACCGGGTATGGCTGTCCTGGGGATACAACTTCCTGCTCCGGCTCTTTTTCAAGCTGCCCTACCGCGACATGGACACCGGGTTCCGGCTGATCCGGCGCGAGGCGCTGGAGAAGCTGGCGCCCGAGGTGAAGTACATGTCCTTCTTCACGGCGGAATTCGTGGTCCGGGCGCACTATGCGGGCTACAAGATCATCGAGGTGCCGGTCCCCCACTACGAGCGGAAGATCGGCAGCACCACGATCTTCTTCATCTCCAAGCTGTTCTGGATCTGCCTGTCGCAGTTCGTGGGGCTCTTCCGGCTGCGGAAGGAACTGATGAGCCGGAAGCAAATGAGCACGCAGCCATAATCGGCGTCGCGGCAGCTCCGCCCTCCAACGGTCTTTTGGAGGATCGAGCTCCCGCGAGACCGAGCCTCGCCGTGGAAGAGCCTACTTCCGGCCTTCGCGGAGGTACCACTCGATGGTCCGGCGCAGTCCCTCTTCGAACCCGACCTGCGCCTTGAAGCCGAACAGGCGCTCCGCGCGGCTCGTGTCCAATCCGCGCCGCGGCTGGCCGTCGGGCTTGGAGGCATCCCACTCGACCCGGCCCTTGAAGCCGACCAGGCGGTTGATCAGGGCCACCAGGTCCTTGATGCTGATCTCCATGCCGCTGCCGATGTTGACGGGCTCGGTGCCGTCGTAGCACTCCATGGCAAGCACAATGGCCCGGGCGCAATCCTCGACAAACAAAAATTCGCGCGTGGCGGTTCCTGTGCCCCAGCAGACCATGTGGTCGGTCCCGCTCTCCTTCGCCTCCAGCGCCTTGCGGATCAAGGCCGGGATCACGTGGGAGCTCTGGGGATTAAAATTGTCGCGGGGCCCGTACAAGTTGACCGGCAGCAGGAAAATACCCTTGAACCCGTATTCCTGGCGGTAGGCCTGCAACTGGACCAGCAGCATCTTCTTGGCCAGCCCGTACGGGGCGTTGGTCTCCTCGGGATAGCCGATCCACAAGTTCTCCTCCTGGAATGGAACGGGCGTGAACTTGGGATAGGCGCAAACCGTTCCCATCACCATCATTTTCTGAACGTCGCGCAGGCGGCATTCCTCGATCATCTGGATGCCCATGATGGCGTTATCGTAAAAAAACTTCCCGGGGTGCGCGCGGTTGGCGCCGATACCGCCCACGACGGCGGCGATATGCAGGACGACCTGGGGACGGACGGCATCCAAACACCGCGCAATATCCTCGTGACGACGCAGGTCGTATTCCTTCTCGGTCGGCACCCAGAGATCGAGAGCGCCGCGACGGCGGAGTTCATCTACCACATGGCTCCCGACAAAGCCGTGCCCCCCCGTCACCAGAACCCGCTTCCCCGACCAGAAACTCATGTCCCCCCGTCTCCTTGTAGCACGCGAACAACGGCCACAATAACCACCTTTTCAACGACATGTTACAGGATAACGGACCAGGAAGTCACCCCTATTCTTGCCAGCACTCAAGGCGAACGCAGCAGGTCCATGGCGGCGCGGCCGATCAGTTCGGCGGCCACGCGGTTCCCTTTCGGGGTCCAGTGCCCGTACTTGGGCCGCCCGCCGGGATAGGTGTTCGGGCCCGGTTGGCCGGCGGGTGTCGCGCTCATGTCGAGCAGAGGGATGTTCTCGCGGCGGCACAGCTCCGTGAGGCCCTCGTCCGCGGAGATGAGCACCAGCAGCATTTTCCCGTCGGCCTCCTCGAAGAGCGCCTTGACCAGCGCCTCGGTGGGATCCTCGCCCGCCGTCCCGGCGAGCACCTTGGGCTTGTTCTCCTGCGCGGCCTTCATCTTGCTCCGGCGCGCCTCGACGATCTGCGAAACGTGGTAAAGGAGATAGGAGCCGGTTCTCTCGAACAACTGGTCGGGCACCGGCACCCAGAGCGCATCGCCCTCGGGCGGCACCGGCACCGGCACGCCCTCGGGCAGCAGCTTTCCGTCCTGGAGCGTGAAGAAGGGCTTGTTGTAGCCCCGCACGCGCCGGGACATGTTTTCGGACCGGTCGTTGCCGCAATAGACCACCACGGTGAGATCCGGCTTCACGACGGGCTTGAGCTGCTTGAAGAGGAGGTACTGCTGGTCCGTGGCGTAGCCGTTCATCCCGGCGTTGAACCAGCGCACGGAGGGCACCGCCCGGTTCAGCAGCGCCGCCGGGTACTCGTCGTCCCCCACGCCGTAGCCCCACATGTTGGAGTCGCCGAGGAGGAGCACGCGGCGCTTGGTCGTGTCCAGGTCCCACGGCGTGTCGCGGAAGCCGCGCTCGTTTTGGGTCACCCGTACGCCGCTGCCGTGGCGGCTCGAGACGTTCGGCACACCCTTCCAGCCCAACTCCGGACTGAACATGAAAAAGACGCCCTTGTCCTGCGGGCCCGACGGTCCCTGCTCCAGCTTGCCGTAGAGGCGACGGCAGTAAAGTTCGCCGCCCAGCAGGGCCCCCGCCAGGGAGCCCAGCATGACCACGAGCAGCACGAATCCGAACACTTTGTTGCGGCCCGCCGAACCCGGGCCGGCCTTTTTCTTGTTTTCCGTGTCCATGATTTCCCTGTAAATCGTCGCCATCATCGGCCAGCCATACCGGCGGATCAAGGAGAAATCCCCCGTTTCTTTTCTCTTTTTTCATGGCGGATTCTCCCCTACTCTCGCCGATGCACCGGGACAAAAAAGCATGAAGACCTCTTCCATGCCCCGCGTCTGGGCCGTGACGCTGGGGTTCAACAACGCCGCGGACACGGTCGAGTGCCTGCAAAGCGTCGTCCGCAGCAAGGGCGTGGACCTTCGGCTGCTGCTGGTGGACAACGCCAGCCGCGACGACACGGTGGAGCGCGTCCTGAAGGAATTCCCGGCGGCCGGCGTGATCCGGCTCAAGGAGAACACCGGGTTCGCCCGGGGCTTCAACGTGGGACTGGTCCACGCGCTGCGCGAGGGCGCCGACTTCGTCTTCATGGTCAATAATGACACGACCATCGCCCCCGACCTGCTGCGGCGGCTGGTTGACGCCGCCGCGGCGGAGCCCCGCGCCGCGATCCTCGTGCCGAAAATCTACTACTACGACGAGCCGAAGGTCGTCTGGTCCGCCGGGGCCCGGTTCCGCGCCTTCCCGCCGGCGATCGTCATCCGGCGCGGCCGCGCGGAGGATGACGGGAGCCTCGACGCGCCGCTCGACCTTCCCTTCGCCACGACCTGCGCCCTCGGCTTCCCGCGCCGGGCGCTGGAAACCCTGGGCCTGCTGGACCGGAATTTTTTCTTCTTCAGCGAGGACTACGACCTGTCCCTGCGCGCGCGCGGGGCGGGAGAACTGATCCGGTTCGTGCCGGAGGCGCACATGTGGCACAAGGTCTCCAAGTCCACGAAGGTCGGCTCGCCCAACCCGTTCTTCTGGCGGACCTACGGGCGCAGCACGCGGATCTTCTGCCGCAAGCACCGCCGGGCCCACCCGTGGATGACCGGTCCCGCGCACCTGCTCTACGTCCTTCTGCGGATGATCGCCGAGGGCAAGCGGTTCGGGGTCCGGCCTTTTCTCGAAGGCTGGCGCGAGGGCGGCCGCGCGGAGGTGCTGCCCGTGCCGCAAGCCGACGGGAAGGGCGTGGACGAAGGCACGCTCGTCCGCGCCGCAACCCCGTTGTGAACAGGTCGTTGTCCGTGCTTCGTCCGCCGGCAGAGCGGCGGAACTACAGGAATCGGATCGACTTGTAGCTCCGGCGCCGGAGCTCGATCACGGTCCAGGACTGATTCATAAAGAATCACAACCTGATGCAAACAGCGTGAGCAAGGCCCGCGCAAAGCAGGGCCTGCGCTGGCCTCGAGGGCGAGGCCGCGCTACCCCGACGGCGAGGAGGCGGAACTCGGTGTAGCCCGCGACCGCCCTCGGTCGCAGGGCCGGCCAGCCCCGCGGACCCGTCCCCACAGGCTTCGCGAGATGAGCCGTCGTGAAAAAGACACATCCCCTTCATGGCAGGAGGGTTCCCCATCCTTGTGAATCAGTCCTGATCACCGCCTTTTCACAAGGGCTTGTCTTGGCGGCGTCTTTCGAGTAAGTTTCTACGCTGATATGACCTCGTCGTCGGAAAAGGCGGACCGTACGGCCGACTCCAAGGTGCCCGGCCACGGCAAACATGCCGGAGGGCGCCCTCCCAAGTTTCGCGAGTCCCGGCGCCCGGTCACGGTAACCCTTCCGGAGCGAATTTTGCGCGTGCTGGAATCGGTGGACCCGGACCGGGCCCGCGCGATCGTGCGGGTGACGGAAACCGTGACGGGCCGCGACCCCAAGCAGTTCAAACCGGTGGAACTCGTGGAGGTGCAACCCGGCAAGGCGATCATCCTCGTGGGTCCCTGCGCGCCCTTGCGCCATGTCAAGGGACTGCACCTGGTGGAGATCACGCCGGTGCGTTACCTTCTGACCATTCCTCCGGGCACGCCCGCGGAGTCCCTGGAGGTGGCCATCCTCGACATCATCGAGGGCAAACAGCCCATGGAGGAGCAGGAGCGCTCCGTTCTTTGCGAGTTGCGCAGATTGCTGTCCGTGCATCGCCGGGGCAGCAGGATGACCAAGGGCGAGATGCTGTTCGTGAACACCGACGGCAAGACCTGAAGCCGTGCCGCGCCGGCGCACGACCGGCCTGACCGTTCAGCCTCCCATCGGCTCGATGAAATCCGCGCCCAGCTTCGGGATGTCGCCCATGCGCTGGTGCAGGCCGCGGAACGCGCCCCGCCAGAGCGGGGTCACGCGGCCGGACGTGGCCTCGCGCGCGAGCAGGTAGGCCAGGTGGAGCGCCAGTTTCCCGGGCTTCATGTGCCGGCGGTAGAACCGGCTGAAGCTCTCGCCCCATTGCTCGTAAAACTCGGCGCCGGCCCGCTCCTCGGCGTCCTCCCGGTACCGCATCCGCGCCTCGGGCACGTAGCGCACGCGAAAGCCCTCCGCGCGGGCGCGCAGGGAGAAGTCGATGTCCTCGTAATAGAAGGCATAACCCGGGTCGAACAGCCCGATTTGCTCGAACACCTCGCGCTTCACGAGGAGCCCGCAGCTCACGGCGAAGTCCACCTCGCGCTCCTCCACGAAGGCCCCGGCCGCCGGCCGCCCCGCGCCGATGCTCTTGATGCCGGGCGGGAATTTCCGGAACCGCGTGCCGATGGACCAGATGAGGGCCGGGTCGTCGGCGCGCAGGATCTTCGGCGTCAGCAGGCCCGCCTCCGGATCGCGCTGCGCGACGCGGACGAGCTGGGAGAGCAGGTCCGGCTCGACGGTCGCCCGGCTCAAGGTAAAAAAGACGTAGTCGGCCCCGAGGTGGACGGCGAGATTGCACCCGGCGTTGAAAGCCGCGGGTATGCCCATCCCGTCCGGGCGCCGGATCAGCCGCACGCCGGGCCACCGGCTCCGCGCGAGTTCCTCCACCCCGGCCCGCCCGCTGACGAGGATCACGCTACGCTGCCCGTAGTCCGAGGCGCGCAGGGCGTCCACCGACCGGCCCAGGTCCTCCTCGCCGCCGGCGTCCACGACCACGGCGGCGACCAGCGGCTCGACCGGCAGGGCGGCCCGCTTCTCCGTCACGACCTCGGCCTTTTCGGGCGCGGTCAACTCGCGGACCAATTGCAGCGCCGAGGCAAAGCAATCGTCCACCTCGAGGTGCTCGAACTGGGCCGCACGGCCGACGTACCGGAGGTTGGCGAACCGCGCCAGGTACTCGCGCGCGAGGTCGACGTCCTTCTCATAGTCGCAGCGGTAGACCGGGTAGGAATATTCGCGGGTGACCTGCGTCGTGTCCAGCACCTGGTCCATCCGGAAGATGCCCGAGCCGGCGAGGTCCCGGACGGTCTTTTCCAGGTAGTCCGGGCGGTCGCGGTCGGTGACCTCGGCGCAGACCACGGAGGTCTCGGGCGGGCCGAGGTTCGGATCCATGTTCTTGAACTCGCAGAGGCGGTTCACGGCGAGGCCGCCGTCCATGTAATAGATCCAGTGATTGGGCGTCGTCTGGGGCTTGTCGACCAGGACGTAGACGGCCGAGACGGCGCGGTAGGTCAGCGGCGGCTCGTGGCCGAGCATGCGGCAGAGGTTCGTCAGCGGGATGGTCGAGATCACCCAGTCTCCGCTCGACTCATGGGTGCCGGCCGCGTCCTTCCACCGGACGCCGGCGACCCGGCCGTTCTCGACGCGCAGCCCCGTGACCTCCGCGTTCAGGCGCACGGCGTCCTTGACCTCGTCGTGGAGCCGGTCGCAGATCGAGCCGTAGCCGCCCTTCTGGGGATAGTAGAAGTAGTTGAATTTCTTCTTCGAACCCTGCCGGATCACGTCGAGGGGGCCGGCGATGCGGACCTTCTTGCGCGCCCATTCGACGGAGATCTGCTCCGGGGGAATCCCGAACATCTTGACCGTGTAGGGCGAGAACAGGAAGCGCTCCAGGGTGCGACCGTACTTCTTCAGGCAGTAGTTCTGGAACGACGTCTCCGGCAGGTTGCGCGGCCGGGTGAGGTAGGTCCACGGGATCGAGAGGGTCTTGGCCGGGAAGAACCGGCGGCAGAGCTGGATGACGTCCACCGGGTCGTGCAGCCATTTGCCGCCGAGATGCACGGCGCTGACGCGCGCGAGCCGGTTCATGGGGACGAGGGACACGAGCTGCTGCAGGATGTGCTCGTCATGGGTGAAGAGGCGGTGGGCAGCCCAGTCGCAGGTGTGCCCGTTCCACCGGAAGCTATGGGCGAACCCGCCGATATAGGAAGCCCCTTCGAGGACCTCCACCTCGAAGCCCTTCCGCCGAAGCAGGCAGGCCGTGCTCAAGCCGGAGATGCCGGCGCCGATGATGACCGCTTTCACGTTGATGGTACCCCGGCCCGGCCCGCGCCTACTCCACGGCCTTGAAGCACAGGGTGGCGTTGTGGCCGCCGAAGCCGAGCGAATTATTCAGGCAGGCGCGGACCTTCGCTTCCCGGGCCTGGTTGGGTACATAGTCCAGGTCGCAGTCCGGGTCGGGCGTCGTGTAATTGATCGTCGGCGGGATCCTGCCGTTCTTCAGGGCCAGCGCGCAGGCGATGGACTCGACCGCGCCGGCCGCGCCGAGCAGGTGGCCCGTCATGGACTTGGTGGAGCTGATCATGACCTTCCGGGCCCGCTCCTCGCCGAGGGCGGCCTTGATGGCCAGCGTCTCGCACTTGTCGTTGAGCGGCGTGCTGGTGCCGTGGGCGTTGATGTAGTCGATGTCGGCGGGCGTCAGCCCCGCGTCCTCGACCGCCAGCCGCATCCCGCGGGCGGCGCCCTGGCCCGCCTCGTCCGGGGCGGTGATGTGGTAGGCGTCGCAGGTCCGGCCATAGCCGGCCAGTTCGCAGTAGATCTTCGCGCCCCGCTTCCGCGCGTGCTCGAGCTCCTCCAGGACCAGCACCCCGGCCCCCTCGCCGATCACAAACCCGTCGCGGTCTTTGTCGAACGGGCGGCTGGCGTGGGCGGGATCGTCGTTGCGGGTGCTCAAGGCGCGCATGGCGCAGAAGCCGCCGACGGCCAGCTCGTTGATCGAGCCCTCGGCGCCGCCGGACAGGACGAGGTCCGCCTCGCCGTGCTGGATGATCCGCAGCGATTCGCCCATGGAATGCGTCGCCGACGCGCAGGCGGAGACGACGCAGAAGTTGGGGCCTTTCATCCCGAACTCGATGGCGACCAGGCCGCTCAAGATGTTCGTGATCATCTGGGGAATCATGAACGGCGAGAACCGGGACGGCCCGCGCGTCACGACCACCTTGCTCTGCTCGAAGCACACCTGGAGGCCGCCGATGCCGCTGCCGATGATCACGCCCGCGCGCTCGCCGTCCACCCGGTCCATCTGCAGGCCGGCGTCGGCGACGGCCATCTTGGCGGCCGCCACCCCGTACAGGCAGAAGGGATCCATGTGGCGCTGGTCCTTGCGCGAAACGAAGGGATGGGGGTCGAATTCGATCACCTCGCCCGCGATCTGCGAGGTGTAGGCCGTCGGATCGAACGCCTGGATCCGCCGGATGCCCGAGTGGCCGGCCAGCAGACGTTCCCAGAATTTCTGCAGGTCGCATCCCAGCGGGGATACCACCCCCATGCCCGTCACCACGACTCTTCTGGCCGCCATGTTCGCCCCCCGCGTTCAACGCCGCCGGACCGCCCGCGGGAGGCCCCCGCGACCGGCCGGCCGAGTGCTTTTTGTAAAACAGGCCGAGGCGCGCCCTCGAGAAGCGAACCCCGGCCTGAAGAACCAACCGGAATCAGGCTCCGCCGAAGCCTTTTTCCTTCAGATAGTTGATCACCGCGCCGACCGTGGTCAGCTTCTCGGCGTCCTCGTCCGGAATCTCGGCCCCGAACTCCTCTTCGAACGCCATCACCAGCTCCACCGTGTCCAGCGAGTCCGCGCCGAGGTCCTCGATGAAGGACGCTTCCGGCGTGACCTGCTCGGGATTGACGCCGAGTTGCTCCACGATGATCTCTTTGACTTTGTCTTCAAGCGCCATGGGTATCTTCTCCTGTTTCCTCTGTGCTGCTTACATCACCATGCCACCACACACCGTGAGAACCTGGCCTGTCACATACGACGCCGCGTCACTGGCCAGGTACATCACTACGTTGGCCACATCCTCCGGCTGCCCGAAGCGGCCCAGCGGAATGGCGTCCAACATCTTCTTCTTCAGCTCGTCCGTGAGCTGGTCCGTCATCCGGGTCTGGATGAAGCCCGGGGCCACGGCGTTCGCCCGGACGCCCCGGGAGGCCAGCTCCCGGGCCACCGACTTGGTCAGGGCGATCAACCCGGCCTTGGATGCCGAATAGTTACACTGCCCCGCGTTGCCGATCAAGCCAATGATGGAGGCCACGTTCACGATCGCGCCGCGGCGCTGCTTCATCATCCCCCGCGCCGCCGCCTTGGTGAACAGGAAGGCGCCCTTGAGATTGATGTCCAGGACCTGGTCCCAGTCCTCCTCGCTCATCCGCACGAGGAAGGTGTCGCGGGTAATCCCGGCGTTGTTGACGAGGATGTCGATGCGGCCGAAGGCCTTTTCGGCCTGCTCGACCGCGGCCTGGACCTCGGCGGGCTTGGAGACGTCCACGGCGATGCATTCCGCGCGGCGGCCGAGCGCGGCAACCTTGCCGGCGGTTTCCGCCAGCCAGTCGGCCTGCACGTCGCACAAGGCGAGGTCCGCGCCCTCGGAAGCCAGCTTGAGGGCAATGGCCTGCCCGATCCCGCGCGCCGCGCCCGTGACCAGCGCGATCTTTCCGTCCAGTTGGCCCATGATAACGCTCCTACGCAAAAAGCCCGGAATTCAAGACCCCCTCCAGGCTGGGGCGGTCATGAATGTTATGGAGAGCGGCTTCCTTGTCAATCCGTTTGACCAGCCCGGTCAGCACTTTTCCCGGCCCGCATTCCGCGTAGGCCCGGACCCCCAGATCCCGCAGCCCCTCGACGCAGGAAACCCAACGGACGGAAGAGGTTACCTGCTTCACCATCAACCGGCGGATCTCGTCCGGGCCGCCGTGCGGCTGGCCGGTGACGTTGGAAAAAACGGGAATCGTCGGCGCTTGGAAGGCGATCCCGCCCAGAAAGGCCTCCAATTTACGGGCCGCAGAGGCCATCAGGGACGAATGGAAAGCCCCGGCGACGTTGAGCCGGATGGCCTTGCGGGCGCCAAATTCGGCCGCCCGCTTCTCGGCATCGGCGACGCGGTCCTTCGGGCCGCTCAAGACGGTCTGCTCGGCGGAATTGAAATTCGCGGCCTCGACGCCCGTCGCGGCGCACAGGGCCTCGATCCGGTCCGGCGCGGCCCCGATGATGCTGACCATGCCGCCCGGCTGCTCCTCGCAAGCTTCCTGCATGAACCGCCCGCGCGCCTGGAGCACGCGCAGCGTATCCTCGAGGGAAATCGCCCCCGCGAAGCAGAGCGCCGCCCACTCGCCGGAGCTCAAGCCCGCGCAGGCCGCGAAGGCGGCTCCCGGGCTCTGCGCCCGCAGCGCGGTCCAGCCGGCCGCGCTGACGGTGAAGATCGCCGGCTGGGCATTCGAGGACAGCGTCAGGGTCTCGATCGGCCCCTCGAAGCACAGCTTCGCGAGGTCGAAGCCGAGCACCTGGTTGGCTGTGTCAAAGACGGCCCGGCATTCGGGAAAAGACTCGGCCAGATCCTTGCCCATGCCGACGGCCTGGGCACCTTGTCCGGGGAATAAAAGGGCGGTGGAGTTCATGGGGGTGTTCGGTGTTCAGTCGGGCCGCCGGCCCAAGGGGCCGGATGGAAACAGGAATGAGACCTCAACGTCCAACAACCAACATCCAACTTCCAACGTCCAACAGGAGAGGTTCCAATCCTTGGAAGTTGAATGTTGGACGTTGGGCGCTGGACGTTGAATTCAAATAGATTGCGCATGAATTTCATGTCCTGTGTCTCAGATCAGGGTTCAGGGGGGGGCACAACGATTCACTATTCGCCATTCACTATTCACTTCCCCCGAGCCCTCATCCCTTGTCCCACTCGACGACCGAGGCGCCCCAGGTGAAGCCGCCGCCGAAGGCGACCATCAGGATCTTGTCGTGTTTCTGGAGCTTGCCCTCGCGGGCGAGTTCGTCGAGGGCCACGACGATCGTCGCCGCCGAGGTGTTGCCGTAGCGGTCGAGGTTGACGACCAGTTTCTCGTTCGTCACGCCGAGCCGCTCGCCGATGGCTTCGATGATACGCAGGTTGGCCTGGTGGGGAATGATCCACCGGACATCCTCGATGCCGAGGCCGCTCCGGTGCAGGGCATCCTTGGCGGCCCGGACCATGTTGGTCACGGCGTGCTTGAACACCTCGCGGCCGGCCATTTTCATGTAATGCAGGCGTTGCCGGACGGTCTCCTCGGTGGCCGGGTGCCGGCTGCCGCCGCCGGGCAGCATGAGCAGCTCGGCCAGCGTACCGTCCGAGCCCAGCGTCGAGGCCATGACGCCCCGCGCCGCACCCCGGGCCTGGAGCACGACCGCGCCGGCCGCATCGCCGAACAGCACGCACGTGGTCCGGTCCTGCCAGTCGAGGATCGAGCTGATTTTTTCCGCGGCGATCACCAGCACGGTTTCCATCGTGCCGGTGCTGACGAACTGCCGGCCGATCTCCAGGGCGTACAGGAACCCCGAGCAGGCCGCCTCCACGTCGAAGCAGAAGGCCTTCTTCGCGCCGATCTTGGCCTGCACGAAGCAGGCGGTGTTGGGAAATCCCATGTCCGGCGTAATGGTCGCCACCACGATCATATCCACCGATTCGGGCGACACCCCGGCGTCGGCCAGTGCACGGCGCGCGGCCTCGGCGCCGAGGTCGGAGGAGGCCTGGTCGGGAGCGGCGATATGCCGCTCCTTGATGCCCGTCCGCGTGGTGATCCACTCGTCCGACGTGTTGACCATCTTCTCCAGGTCCGCGTTGGTCAGGATGCGCTCCGGCAGGTAGGAACCGATGCCCACGATGGACACGGTGCGTCCCACGACGGCGGGGTGCATTCGTTCTGTTTTCGTCACGGCAGTTTATCCAGGTTGCGAATACCATCTACGATCATCTGGTTGATATGGTGGCTGACCGACTCCGTGGCCACGCGGATGCCGTTGCAGACGGCCCGCGGCGAGGAAGAACCGTGGCCGATCAGGCAGGTGCCCCCCACCCCGAGGAGCGGCGCGCCGCCGTAGGTGGCGGGATCGGAGCGCTTGCGGATCGAGCCGAAGGCCCCCCGGGCCAGGAGCGCGCCGATCATGCGCAGCGGGTTTTTCGAGCACTCCTCGCGAATCCAGCGCGAGATCGTGCGGGCCACGCTTTCGCTGGTCTTGAGCACCACGTTGCCGACGAACCCGTCGCAGACCACGACGTCCACGACCCCGTTGTAGATATCCGAACTCTCGACGTTGCCGTGGAACGCCAGGGAGGATTTCTCCAGGATTTTAAAGGCCTCCTTGGTGGCCTCGTTGCCCTTGCTGTCCTCGCCCCCGATGCTCAACAGGCCCACCGTCGGGTTCGCGCAGCCCAGAATTTCCCGCGAATACACCGCGCCCATGACGGCGAACTGGGCGAACATGTTCGGATTGCAGTCCGTGTTGGCGCCCGAGTCGATCATGACGAAGGGCTTGACGGGCGTCGGGATCACGGTGGCGATGGCCGGCCGCTCGACCCCCTCCAGGGTCCGGAGCTTGAGCGTCGTGGAGGCGACGGCCGCGCCGGTATTGCCGGCGGAAAAAACCGCGTCCGCCTCGCCGTGCTTGACCATGTCCACGGCGCGGTTGATGGAGGAATCCTTCTTGCGGCGGATGGCGGTGGCGGGGCTTTCCTCCATGCCGACCACCTGGGAGGCATGGCGGACCTGGATGACGGGAGGGACCGGCCCCTTGCCGTCGAGTTCGCGGCGGATGGCGGCCTCGTCGCCGACGAGGATCAGCGCCGTCAGACCCGGCAGCGTTCGTGCCGCGTCCAGCGCGCCCGCCACGATCGCCCCGGGCGCGAAATCCCCGCCCATGGCATCCACGGCCACGCGCATGGCTATTCGTCCGCTGTAATGATCAGGACCTGGCGGCCCCGATAGGTTCCGCACGCGGGGCAGACCCGGTGGGACATCTGCGGCGCACCGCACTTCGGGCAGACCTGCGCGGTCACGATGGCCTTCTTGTGCGAGCGCTGGCGCATGCGCCGCTTGCTCTTCGACGTTTTTCTTTTCGGTACGCCCATTTCAAACCCCTCCAGTGAAACTGGTGGCTACAACCCTTTCAATCCGTCCAGGGCACTCCACTTATCCGGTCCGACGGCCGGCGGCTTACACCCGCACGGCCCCTCGTTGAGGTTATGGCCGCACTGCGTGCACAAGCCCTTGCATTCCGGAGAACACAGGGGATAGGCCGGAAGATTGAGCAGGATATCCTCCCGGATATCCGGTGTCAAATCCACGGTCTCCGTGCCTTCCGGCGCGTCGTAGGCGCGTAGGAAAGACGAATCGGCCACGGTTGTCGAGAAAAAACAGCCGCACCGCCCGCATTGCAGGGTCACCGGCATGGAAAGGCGGCCGCTGACCACCAACTCGCCCGACACCTTCTGCACGGTGAAACGGCAGGAAATCGGGCCTTCCGGGCGGATCTGGGCGTCCCCGGCCAGTTCCAGGACGGCCGCCGGGACGTCCTCCTCGTACAAGCCGCCGTCCACGGGTACTTTGGAAAGGGCGATCTGCATGGGCAGGAGGGCCGCGTTCAGGGCTTTTTCAACTTCGCGTCCAGCGCCTTCCGGACGGGCTCGGCCACAAAATCGCTCGTGTCGCCGCCGTACTGCGCCACCTCGCGCACGGTGCTGGAACTGACGTAGCTGAAGTCCTCCTTGGGCATCAGGAACAGGGTCTCTATGTCCGGGGCCATCTTCCGGTTGGTCAGGGCCATCTGGAATTCGAACTCGAAGTCCGAGAACGCGCGCAGTCCCCGCACGAGCACCCGGACCCCCTTCTTCCGCGCGTACTGGACCAGCAGTCCGTCGAAGGTATCCACCTCCACGTTCGGGAACGGCTTCACCACCTCGGCCACGAGGGCACGCCGCTCTTCCACGGTGAATAGCGTCTCCTTGCGCGTGCTGCCCGCGACGGCGATGATCAGGCGGTTGAAGATGCGCGCCGCGCGCTCGATCACGTCCAGGTGCCCCAGCGTGATCGGGTCAAACGTCCCCGCGTATATGGCCGCTCGGTTCATGTGCTCATCTCCCCGGTCTCTCCGGCCGCGCGACGGTACAAAAGCAGCCGGGTTTCTCCATAGGTCCGGTCGCGGAGCAGGTTCCAGCCCGGATGTTCAGGTATCGCCTGCCCAGCGCCCTGCTCGAAGGCCAGCAACCCTTCGGGGGCGAGAATAGGTCCGGCCTGCAGGGCGAGCAAGGTCTTTTCCAGCCACTGCCGCCCGCCCTCCCGGTCGTAGGGCGGATCGGCCAGGACCAGATCGAAGGGCGGACCGCCCGCGCCCGCGGCCAGGAACCGCAGGACGTCGGCGCGGCGGATTTCGACGGCGCCGCCGTCCGGCGCGCAGAGGGCTTCCACGTTGGCCCGCAGGACCCGCAGCACCCCCGGGTCGAAATCCACCCAGCACACGAACGCCGCGCCGCGGCTCCAGGCTTCCAGGCCCAACGCGCCCGAACCGGCAAAGAGATCCAGCACCCGCGCACCCGCCACCGAGGCGCCCAGCATGGAAAACAACGCGGCGCGGACCTTGTCTTGCGTCGGCCGCAGCGGGCCGGACGGGACCTTCAGGAGGCGTCCCTTTAAAATTCCGCCGGTGATGCGCATGGGGAGGTGTTCAGTGTTCGGGGTTCGGGGTTCGGGGGGCGGCGGGCGCCGGGGCGACCTGATCCGCGGGCGGGGGAACCTGGCCGAAGCGCTCGCGGCGGACCCAGGCCAGATACGTCTCCTGGTCCACGAGATCGGGCGTCTTGAACCCGGACGAGAGGCTTGCCGTGCGGCCGAACTTTGAGGGCTTCAGGCGGAAATCCTGTTGGATTTCGTCGAAGGCGATGACTTTGCAGTGCCGGACAATGCGATCCAGGGCGCTGATGTAGTCGATGAAATAGACGCCGCATATCGGCGGGTATTCGTGGGCGGCCACCCGCGCGGTAAAGTCCGCCAGCACCCGATGGCTGCGCCGGACGTGCTCGTCGCGCGCGGCCAGGATGGCCTCGCCTCCGGTTTTGAACTCCGCGCGGGACGCGTCCAAGGACTCGACCAGCCGGTTCAAGGTGCGCGCCGAGGTATCATAAGCCTCGTAGAGCCAGTCCAATCCCTGCCGGTCGAATCGCGCCTCGCGGATCGCGTGCCGCTGGCCGGACAGAACGCCGATCAACTCGATATGGTCGTGAATCCGTTCCAGGTGCACCATGGCGCGGTTGAGGTACTGCACGAGGATCGCCTGGCGCCGGGACAGCGAACGGCCCGTCACGGCCCGCAGGTAGTCGCGAACGGCCAGCTTGATTTCGTCCACCGCCTGCTCGTTCCGCGCCACGCGGCCCAGGCCCCGTCGATCGTCCCGGACGATCATTTCCGCGACGTCCCGGAAGCTGCCCTGGCAGAGCACGGCCACGCGGCGCAGTTCCCGGAGGACGGCGGCGAGCGCGTCCTCGGGGCGCGGAAGCAGGTCCACGTCCAGGTGGCTGGGTTCCGGCAGGGGCTCGCGCGCCGGCACGAGCCGGCACACCAGACGGGAGTGGAGGGAAATGAAAGGAAAGATCAGCGCCACGCTGATGACCATCTTGATCGTGTTGGCGTTGGCCGCCTGGTGGATGAGATCGCCGGAGGTGAGCGGGATGTAGCGGTAGAACCAGGAGGCCGTCAGCACGCCGAAGAACCCGCTGAAGATATTAAACGCCAGGTGCGAGATCGCCGAGCGCCGGGCCTCGACGCCGGTGCCGATGCTGCCCAGCAGCGCGGTCATGCAGGTGCCGATGTTGGCGCCGACGATGATCGGGTAGGCCTGTTCCAGCCGCGTGATGATCCCGGCCGAGATCATGGCGAAGACCATGGCGATGGTCCCGCCGCTGCTCTGGATGACGGCCGTCACGGCGGTCGCGATCCCGACGCCCGTGAGCAGGCCCTTCCAGGTCGCGCCGTCCATGCCCGCCAGGAACGGCGCGAACATCTCGCGGTAGGGTTTCACCGCGCCGCTCATGACGTTCATGCCCAGGAACAGCAGGCCGAAGCCCAGGAGCGCCTGGCCGGCCGGCCGCACGCGGGTGTTCGATCCGGCGACGGCCATCAGCAGGCCCAGGGCGATGCCGGCGAAGCAGTAGTCGCCGAGCCGGAACGAAATCAGGTGCATCGCCAGGGTCGTGCCGATGTTCGCGCCGAGCATGGGCGGGATGGACTCCAGCAGCGTCATGAGCCCGGCGTTGATCAGCCCCACCATCATCACGGTCGCGGCGCTGGTCTGGATGGTGGTGCCCAGCACGATGCCCAGGAACAGGCCGTTCCACCGGTGATGCCCCGCGCCCGCCAGGATCTTCCGGAGGCGCCCGCCGGCCACGCCGCGCAGGCCGTCGGTCATCACGTTCATCCCGTAGATGAACAGGGCCAGCCCGCCAAGCACGGTAAAGACCAGCATCACGACTTGATGGGCGCTCATGTCCGTGATTCTGGGCACGGCGGCGCCGCGGTCAAGCGTAATCAGCCCCACCGGCAGCACAGGGCGCTCAACATGAACAGCGCCGCGGTTTCGGCGCGAAGGGTCCGTTCGCCCAGCGTCACAGGGACGGCGCCGGCCCGGCGGGCCGCGGCCAGCTCCCCGGGCGTAAAATCGCCCTCGGGACCGACGAGCACCGTCACGCGCTCCGGCGAGGGCTCCGCGGCCAGGGTCCGGCGCAGCGGGACGGCGCCCGGCTCCAGCGCGCCGACCAGGAACAGCCCCTCGCGCGGGCGGGCCAGGAACGCCGGCAGCCCGACGGGCGCCTCAACCGCCGGCAGCCAGGCCGCGCGGCACTGCCGCGCGGCGTTGAGGACGATGGCCTCCCAGCGGCGGCAGCGATTTTCCTTTCCCGACGGACGGACCACGCCCCGCTCGGTCCAGACCGGCGCGATAGTGGAAGCGCCCAGCTCGACGGCCTTCTGCATGATCCAGTCCATGGGACCCTCGCGCAGGACCGCCAGGGCCAGCGTGACGGCCGGCCGCGGCTCGGGCTTCTGCACGCGGGACAGGACACGGAGGCGGACCTGATCCTTACGGACTTCCAGGACCTCGGCAAGGCCCTCCCCGCCCCGGCCGTTGAACATCTCCACCCGGGCTCCGGCGTGAACCCGAAGCACGCGGGCCAGGTGATGCCCCTCGTCCCCGGAGACGTCCACTTCCCCGCTCTCCCACGCCGCGCCGGGAATGTACGCGCGCGCGTGTGTTTTGCCGGGTTCGCTCATCTGTCTTTCATCCGTGGAATCCGCGCCATCCACGGTTCCTTCCGTCGAACATCATTTCTCGAGGATTCGCTTGCGCTCGTAGAAAATCTCCGCCAGCTTGCGCAGGCGGGCCGTCTGCGGATGATTTTCGCCCTCGAACGATTCCGCGAGCTGGCGAAGCAGGTCCTTCTGCTTGCCGGAGAGCCGGGCCGGCGGCTCGATGACGACGCGGACGTGCTGGTCGCCGCCGCGCAGCAGGTGCCCGCCCGTCACGCCCTTGCCCTTGAGACGGAACAGCGTCCCGCTCTGGGTGCCGGCCGGGATCTTCAGGGGGACATAGCCGTGCAGGGTGGGCACCTCGACCTCGCCGCCGAGCGCAGCGACATCGTACGGGATGGGCCACTCGACGAAGATATCCTCGTCGCGGCGCTGGAACAGCTCGTGCGGCTTGACGTGGAGCACGACGTAGAGGTCGCCCGGCGCGCCGCCGCGGACCCCGCCCTCGCCCTTTCCGGCCAGCCGCAGGCGGGAGCCGGTCTCGACGCCCGCGGGGATCTTGAGCGAGAGCGCCGAGCGGCCCTTCACGCGGCCCTCGCCGCGGCATTCGCGGCAGGGTTGCGAGACGGTCTCGCCGGTCCCGCCGCACGCCGGGCAGGTCTGCCGGATCTGGAAGAACCCGTTGGACGCGACGGTGACGCCCATCCCGTTGCATCGGCGGCAGGTCTCCCGCTTGCTCCCGGGCGCCGCGCCGGTGCCCTTGCAGGCGCCGCACTCCTGCAGGATGGGCAGGGTCAGTTCGCGCTCGGAGCCCAGCACCGCCTCCTCGAAATCGATTTCGAGGTCGAAGCGGAGGTCGTTGCCGCGCTCGGCGCCGCCGGCCTCCGCGCGGCCCCGCCCGCCGCCGAAGAAATTATCGAAGATGCTCCCGCCGCCGCCGAACGCGCCCATGAACGTGCGCAGGGCCTCCTCGAGATCGATGCCGCCGAAGCCGAACCCGCCGCCCGCGCCCGGCCCGAACGCGCGGTGCCCGAACTGGTCGTAGCGCGGGCGCTTCTCGGGATCGGAGAGGATTTCGTAGGCCTCGGAGATCTCCTTGAACTGCTCCTCCGCCTCGACGTTGCCGGGGTTCTTGTCGGGATGGAACTGGACGGCCAGCTTGCGGTAGGCCTTCTTGATCTCGTCGGCCGAGGCGCCGCGGGCGACGCCGAGGACCTCGTAGTAATCTCGTTTGGCCGGGGGCATCTATTCCGCCCCGGCTTCCGGGCCGCGGCTGACGACCACCTGCGCCGCGCGCAGCAGCTTTCCGCCCAGGCGATAGCCCGCGCGGGTCTGCTCGATGACCCGGTCCGCGGGGACGGTTTCCGAGGGCAGGTGGCTGACGGCCTCGTGCACCTCCGGGTTGAAGGGCTGGCCGTCGGCGGCGATCGGCTCCAGCCCGGCTTTCCGCATCACGGCCTGCAGCTGGTCGCAGACCAGCTGGAACCCGTCCACGACCGAGGGATCGGCGCCGTGCTCGCGTGCGGTCTTCAGGCCCATCTCGAAGTGATCGGCGACGGGCAGGAGGTCGCGCAGCAGGTCCTCCGCGGCACGCGCGGCCTGCTCCTGCCGCTCGCGGGCGGAGCGCTTGCGGTAGTTGTCGAAATCCGCCTGGAGCCGGAGCATCTGGTCCTTGAGCGTCTCGATCTCGCGCGAGACGACCTCCTCCTCGCCGGGGGCGGGCTCCGCCGCGCCGGGCGCGGGCTTCTCCCCGGCCGCGGGGGCCGGTTCTGCCGGGTGCTTTTTCATCAGGAAACCTCCGCGCCCCGATTTCCCCGGGGCTTCGTTCGCGCGCCCTCGCGGGTCGCGGCGGGGACCTACCGGATGCGCTTGGTCAAGCGCATGCAATTGCCGGCTTCGGTCCCGGGCTCATACTCCGCCTCGTCCACGAAACGCTTGATGATGTAGATCCCCAGGCCGCGCTCGCGCTCGTCCTCGAGGTACTGGTCGGGATCGACGACCTTGCGCTCGTTGAAATCGAAGGCCTTGCCGCGGTCGAGGATTTCGACCACGACGCGGTCGATGTACTGGATCAGGTTCAGCCGCAGCCCGGGGTGCCGGGGCTCGAGGTCGGCGTCCGACTCGCCCGAGTAGCCGTGCTCGATGATGTTGGAGCAGGACTCGTCCACGGCCATTTCCAGTTGCGCGGAGCGGAACTCCGTCATCCCCGCGCGCGCGCAGAGGTCGAGCACGGCCTGGCGGATCACCCGCAGGTAGCTGTAGCGGCACGGGACGTGCAGGGTCACGTAACCCCGGATGGCCGATTCTTTTTTTCCTTCCGCCGTCATGGTGTTCCCTTCAGCCCGCGAACTTCCGGGCGGCCTCGTCCACGTTGGTGTAGATCTCGAGGATTTTGTGGAAGCCCAGCAGTTCGACGATCGTGTAGATTTTTTTTGAAAGGGCCACGAGCTTGAGGTCGCCGTTGCCCTCGCGCGCGCGGCGGGCGAACCCGATGAGGGTGCCCAGCGCCGCGCTGCTGATGTAGTCCAGACCGCCGCAATCGAGGACGACCCGGTTCCGGTGCTGTTCGCGGAGCTTGCTCAAGGCGGTCTCCAGCCTCGGGAAGGAATAGGCATCCAGCGCGCCGTCCAGGTGCAGGATATCCAGGTCGTCCCGCTGCTCCGTCTGAATGATGCATTCC
>JAGNIJ010000048.1 GCA_018001225.1 Kiritimatiellia bacterium
GAGCAGCGCAAGGCCATGTTCGCCCGCTTGCGCGGCGGGGGTGGGGGCGGCGGTGGTTCGGGCGGGAAGGGGCGCTCCTACGACTCGCGCGTCACGATGCATCCCCCGACCTACACCGGCCCGACTCCGGCCGAGGCCGGGGCCGCGATGGATGCCGCGGCTTCCGCGTTCCTGGATAAGCACCTGTGGTCCCGGTTCCGGGGTGAACCGGAGTACCTGGCCGACGGCACGCCGTACTTCGCCGGCGTGGTCATGGGCCCCGGCGGGCTGGCCAAGGCCGGGAAGATGCCGCCCGCCTTGAAGAGTTTCCTGCGGAACCTGGGCGTGTTCGGCGGCTCGCTGGGCGCGGGCCTCGCGATCAGCGACTACCGCGATAAACACCCCACCATGGACCCGCGCAAGGAGCACTGGCTCGCGCTCGGGCAGGACCTGGCCTATACCATCGCCGCGCTGTCCGGATTGAAGCTGGCCCGTCGGGGCATTTCAGCTATCCCTGGCATGTCCCGCGTCGGAGAGTTCTTCGGTGGTATCGGCGATAAGATGAAGGCGTTCCAGGCTGCAGTCGCCGGCCACACGCCGGGCGTTATCAAGACGCCGCTCGGCTGGGTCGCCAAGGCGTACAACGCCGTGGCCGGGTTCACCGGCGCGGAGATCAAGCAGTTCGCCGAGATGCCGCGCGCCTTGAAGAAGTACCAGCTCGCGCAGGGGCTTACCGGCCGCGCGGCGGAGTTGCGGGCGCAGGCGGAGAAGATCGCGCGGCTGGCCCAGTCGCAACACGACTGGATGAAGTGGAAGGCCCACGAGGTTCTGGGGACTTCGCACAAAGGCGCCCGCGCGTTCTGGCCGTCGGCTGAACGAATGTACCAGGAGGGTGCCGGGAAGTTCTTCGCGGCGGAGGCAGGGCTCGCGGGGTCGCGGCGGTCCGCCGCGCACCTGGTCAAGATGGCCGGCAAGGTCGACGCCAAGGCCGCGGGGCTCAAAAAGGATGCGATCGGCTCGCTCGCCCGCGCCGCGTACGTTACTGCCGGGGCCACGGCGGTCCATTCCGTGGAGCAAGGTATCAAGGAGAACTATCGCCAGGATATGGAGCGAGCGTTCGCCCAGGGCCAGCCCTTTGTCCTGAACCCGGATTCCGACATCACAGACACGCCGCTCAAGCGCGCAGCCATGTTCGCCACGGGCACGCTTGGGAATCCTGTCGAGAAGCAGACGCGATTCTACGTCGGCGGCAAGTACACCAAGGATCTCGCGGAGCGGGCGTATCAGGAATACCAGTACGACACCATCGAGGCCGCGCGGAAGTCCGGACACATCACCGACAAGGAAGCGGACCGCCTCCAGGTCGTGCGGGCGAAGCAGAAGCCGTTCAACATGGCCGGCAAGTCGTTGCACAGCTTCACGCCTGCCATCGCAGGGTTCAGCAAGTTCGCGGCCTCCACGGTTTCAAAAGCCATCAAGTACCGCGACGCTTCGGAACTGAAAAAGCTCTACAGCCCGTCGCAAGCGGCCGGCGTCGGCCTCATGGCCTATGGCAACACGGTAGGCGGCAAGCTGCCGTCCAGCATCCCTGTTTCATGGAATGCTTTCCTTGCGGGGCAGGGTGTCTATCAGGCTTACAAGCAGGGGCCGAAGAACTGGCGGGGGAAGGTGTTCAAGCCGTTTCGGGTGGAACAGTAGTATTTCAGTGTTTGCCTTCGATCGGCATCCAAGCCTCGAGCAAGGGGGGGCACCTTGTTGGCCTCCCTCATCCAAACGCTCTTCCGCCAGCAAGACGACTGACCGCACGGAGAAAGCGCGAGAAGGTTTCTGTGGGTTCAGTCGCTTGTGACGGTGTTCCATCTTCGTTTGGGTAACTGTTACTCCCATCAATCCCGCATTTGCGGTTTCCCCATTGCATTCTGACTTCCCATTGTACTCCGTCGCAGATGTCTGAATTGTCGTAGGCTTGTTGCCAGTTCCAGATTCGGATCGCGTCGATCTCGCTACGGAAGGCGTCCCAATCCTGACTTGTGGCTATGATGAGCTTCTCGGTTGGTGGACCGCGGTGCTCATCGGCAGTGTATACGAGGCGGCGCCCGTCGTATGTCAGTGAGTAGTCGTTTGCGAAGTACCCTCCGATCCATACTCGCAGCTTACTCGGCGTGTTTCGTTTCATCTCAGGTCATTGAGGCCAGCGTCGCGGGTCAGCCGTTGCGAGCCCCGCTAGGAGCGAGCGTAGGCCGCACCCGATTGGGTGTTTCCTCATTTCTTGAAGATGTTCCATTTGTTCTGAAACGGTTTGGCGTCGTCTCTCATGAACCAGTACCAGGTGTCCTGTCCTTGTTTCTCCGAACCCATTCTCTGTGCGACGATCCTGCTGGGGACAACAAAGAAGTCCGGGGGCTTCCCTTCTCCGCGCAGGTTCACGAAGACGTAGATGTGTGTCGGCGATACCATTGCTTTGGCGTGCGGACTGAGCAGCCAATAGGAGGTGCTGGCGGCGTTGGTCTTGACTTGGACAGAAAAAGCCCGTGTGCAGTCCGGATCAGTCACGAGGATGTCTGCCCCACGCGCACTTCGGGATGTCGGTGAGGCGATGAATCCATGTCGCGCGAGTTCAGACGCGACAAGATACACGCCCTGCATTCCGGTAAGTTGATTCTTTGCTTTCATTTTTTCATTCCTATGACACCCAACGTCACGGCTCACCCGGCGCGATGCCCGCCCCGGAGTTTATCATGGTTCATTTCGCCGATCCGGGCTTCGCGTACGCGGTGAAGCCGGTGGTTGGCTTTGATCTTTGTCTTCTTTCCTCTGTTTCACGCAAGGGATGACGGCGATGCTCACGATGAGGGCCAGTATCAACGCGAGGCACAGCCAACCGAAGGCGGCAGACATCCATGATGTGTGGCCCTTCTCGTAAGTGGTGAAGAACACGATGGCAGAAGCGAGGATGGAAATCGTCAGATATGCGAGCAGTCGGACCGGTCTTGTTCTTCCTCCGATTTTCATTATCAGTTCTTCCTAAAGCCAACAAGTTATTGAGTGCTTTTCTTGTGATCCTCACCTTTTCAGAGAAGGACGATATAACGCGGCGATTCCGAATGTGTTATGCAGCATATCATCATTGTCTATTGGCCTTGTCTCCACCCTCCCCATTTTCATTTTACCTCCGCTAATCTCCGGCCCCAGCCAATAATTAGCCTTGACAATTCAATGCCAATGCAGTAAGCATATCCACAATGAGAGACCGAATCTAACCACAGAGCTTTAGGGCAACCGCGCGGCCTGATCCGCCGCGAGGCATCCCAGAGAAAGGCGGCAGTTTGGTGCCAAACCACCATCTGCCGCCTTTTTCTTTTGCCCGGGAAAGGACACGAACATGGCAGACCAACCGATCGAGACGCCGGCCCCCGAGAAGGTGGACCTGGCGCAGTTGAAGCAGATGCTGAAGCTCCCCGACACGGCCGCCGAGACGGACATCATCGCGGCCCTCGTCCAGCTGATCGCCGGCCTTCAGCAGAAGTACGACGCGCTCCTGACAGACGCGGTGGCACTGGAAGACGACGTCGCCAACCGCTACCTCGCCGATTTCGAGGACCTGATCCCGAACGAGAGCCGCGAGTTCTGGAAGTCCTCGCTCCTGCACAACCGGGACGAGACGCTCGGCATCCTCATGGGCCTGCGCAAGGTCCGGGACGAGGCCAAGCCGGCGCCCGCGGCCGAGCCCAAGCCCGAGGCGAAGCCGCTGTTCCGCAACCGGCTCGTGGTCGCCCGGACCGTCTCCGAGCTGGCCGAGGAGAGCCCGGCCGCCAGCATCAGCCGCGCGGTGGCGATCCGCAATCGCGCCCACCAGATCCGCAGCACCGAGAAGATTCCGTATGCCCTGGCGTTCTCCAGGGCCGAAAGGGAGATCGAGCAATGAGCCAGACCAACGTGAAGACCGGCCGCTTTGTCGTCCTTGCGGGCGAAGACCTGACCGGCATGGAAGACCGCCTCGTCATGTTGACCCATGACACCGGCGTGCCCGAGGTGAAGCTGCCCGCCGCCAACGACGATGCGGCGGTGTACCTGCTCCTCGAAGGGGCGGCCGACACGGAGAACGTCTCGGTGGACCCGATCCAGGCCGGCCAGAACTACCGCGTCGTTTTGGACGGCACCTGCAACCCCGGCGACAAGCTGGTCCTGGCCGATGGGGCGGGGACCGCCGCCAAGAAGGGCAAGGTCCGGGCCCTGCCGGCGGCCGCCGGTACGTACCGCGTTCTCGGCATCGCCGAGAGCTCAGGCGTGGACGGCCAGTTGGTCCTTATGCGCGCCGCAAGCCTCGGATTCGTCACGGTCATCTAACCCACAAGGAACCCAACATGAACCGCATCCTTACCCTGACCGCAGTCCTCCTGGTGGCCGCCGCGTACTTCGCGCTGGCGACCGATCCCGAAGCGTCCTTCCGCGAGGGCGTCCGCACGCAGGTGATGTCCAACATCTACAGCGTTGCGGTCAGCTTCCCCGGCAACGTGACCATCACGAGCAACGCCACCGTATCCGGTAACGCCGCGATTACCGGCAACCACGTTGTGAGCGGCACCGCGACCGCGGCCGTCCTGAAGGTTCTCGGCGCCGCCACGGTGGACGGGGCCGCCACGTTGACCGGCGGTATCGCCGGCGGCACCACGGTAACGCAGGTCTGGTACAGCGTCCCGCAGTCCACGGCCTCCTGCGTCACGAACACGCTGATCATCTACAAGGGTGTCGGCCAAACCCTCACGCAGGCCCCGTAAGCCACGAAAGGAACACCACCATGAGCAGACTCGCCTCCATCAGCAGTGACCCGGTCCTGAAGGAGTTCGCCCAGGGCGTAGCCCAGGACTCCGTCATGCCCGTTGCCGACTTCCTCGCCCCGACCGTCCCGGTCTCCAAGAGCGTCGGCCGGTACAAGAAGTATACCGAGAAGAACCGCTTCCGGATCCCCGATACGCTGCGCGCGCTCGGCGGCCGGGCCACCGAGCTCAAGTTCGAAGTGTCCGACGACACCTATAACTGCGAGCCCCACGCCCTGGACTATCCCGTGGATAACCTGGAGCAGCTCGAGGCCGACGGGATCATGAACATGCTGCGCGAGGGCGCGGTCGCCATCGCCCAGGTCGCGGCCCTGTCGCACGAGAAGCGCGTCATCGACGCCGCGCTCGAGGCGGTGGGCGCGGGCACTGCCAAGACGTGGGATGCCTCCTCGGACCCCGTCGCCGATGTGGACACCTCGATCCTGCAGGTCATCAAGGCCTGCGCATTCGGCTCGGTCATGAACGTGGGCGTGCTGTTTGGCGCCACCGCCTGGAAGATCTTCAAGAACGCCGCGGCGGTCCGCAACCGCTTCGTTGTGGGCTCCGGCGGCAAGACGGGCGTAGGCCTCGCGGTTCCGTCCGAGCAGTCGGCCAACCAGCTCTTCATCGGCAGCCCGGAGGTGCGGACCTCGTACATGGTCTATGACACCCAGCCCGAGGGCAAGGCCGCCGACTACAGCTTCCTGCTGGACTCGACGGTCCTGGTGTTCACCCGGATGCCCCAGCCGTCCCGGCTGGACCCCTCGTTCATGAAGACCTTCCGGCTCATGAACAACTACATGGTCCCGAGCTCTTATGTCCGGGACGACGGCCGCGTGGAAGTGGCCAAGTTCGACTGGTCCGAGGACGTGAAGGTGACCAACACGGCCGCAGCGGTGCGGCTGAACATCTCGGCGTAAGCAAACCGCAGAGCATGGCGGCATCGGGGCCGAGGTCATGATGGCCTCGGCCCTGTTGCTTGAGAGGGTGGAATGAATTGGATCGCGCTAAACGAGGCCCAGGTCCTGGCGGACTTCCCCACGGACTTGAAGCCGCTATATGACCAGTGGATCGTTGACTATCCCGACAAGGCCGGGCGCCTGGCCGAGATCACGGCCCGCACGGTCTCCGAAGTCCGCGATTACATCATTTCCAACCCGGCCAATACCCTCGATGCGGACACCACGAAGATCCCCGAAAGCTGCCTGCGTCACGCCGAAACGATGATCTTCTACGGCCTCATGATGGAAATGGGTCTCTCGATCCAGGAGGAGGCCCAGGAGAGCATGACCCGCGCGGACATCTTCCTCCGCCAGATTGGCTACCAGCACTTCTCGACCACCGCGGAGGACGCCGCCGCCCCTTCGCCGCGCTACAACACGGAGCCGGACCACCCGATTCGGGTTTTGCCCGTGTTGGTCTCGTTGCTCCTGTTCTTGGCCTCCTATAGTGCCCGCGCGGCCTGGGTGGACACCGGCTCCAGCCATCCGATCTATTCCCTCGCGGAGATCGATCCGGTCTGGACCAATGCCGCGCCCGACTATCTCCGGGCGGAAGGCTGGATCTTTTCCCACCTGGCCACCAACTTCGCCACGGGCGGCATCAAGTTCATCTCGCCGGGCCTTTCCTGGGACGTTTATTCCGACGCCCTGCCGGGCATTTACACCACACTGGTATTTACCGCCCGCGAATGGGACACCGGCGAGGGCGAGGCCCTGCACCAGCACTTCGGATTCGATTTCCATGGGTCGGACATTCGCAATGCAGCCTTCTTCGGCGACGGGGCCGGCCTGACCAACCTTGCCGCGCCTGCGGTTCAAACGAGCGCGGTGTATTGCACGTCCCTGTTCCTGCAGGGCGAGGGGGCCTGGCACGAGTTCACCTACGATAAGAGTGCTCTCTATATCGACAGCGATGTCCTCGTAGACTGGACCGACGCAAATTCAACCTTCGCCAAGCTTGCCGGCGACATGTTTACCGGCCCTTTGACCAACCTAGATGTCGCCGGGGCCCCATACCCACTCGACATCATCAGGTCCGATGCTGGAGATGAAAGCCCGGTATACGTGCGGTTTTTCAATAACTTCACGAATTTTATCGGGTCCATCGGATTGTCGGGTTCGGTCGCTCTATTTGGCGCTATTTCAGCGGATGGGGATTCATTCGCTCCGTTTGCCGTCGGGGCGCCCTCCGACGAGAACCATGCGGCCACCAAGAAATATGTGGATGACAATGCCGGTTCGTTAAAGAACTGGTCGGAGTCTGCCGGCACGGCCACGTCTGCCGGATCATGGCTGTATGGCATCTCGAACAGCCAACTGCAAGTGGCCGGCCTTTTCGTCAGCACGAACAATGCGGTGTCGTTCTGCAAGCCTGATGGCACCGTAACGGGCGGCACGCAGCGCGGGGCCTATTCCGTGGATCTGCAGATGTACCGGGCCATCGCGGCCAATGTGGCGCACGGCACATATTCCGTGATCTGCGGCGGGCGCGGGAATTGGGTGACCTCCACGGCCAGCATCGTGGTGGGCGGGCTCGGGAACAGCGTTCGCGGCCCCGGCAATTATGCCGCCGTTGTCGGCGGTCAGAATAACTACATCTCCGCCGGCGCAGGAGGTGATTACAACTTCATCGGCGGGGGCTATGGTAATGCTATCTCCGCCGGTAGTGGTTCATTCATTGGCGGTGGATACGCCAATTCCTCCAGCAAAGATTACGCCTCCCTGTCGGGCGGACGGTACAATGCGGCCATCGGAGCTTACGCCGCCATAGGCGGGGGCTATGGCAACACGGCGTCGGAGTACGCCATGATCCCCGGCGGGTACACCAACTTCGCTACCGGCACGTATTCAATGGCCGCCGGGTATGCGGCATCGGCTATCCATCCCGGGGCTTTCGTCTGGGGCGATTCCGATTCCAACCGCGTCACGTCGACGGCCACGAATCAGTTCATTGTCGAAAGCAACGGCGGCTGCATTCGGCAAGCCGCTCAAGAAGGGGATCGCTGGTGGTGGGGCGGGCGGCTCACGAATCACCCGGCCGCCGTCACCAACGTCATTCAATACTACACGTACGGCGGCACGAACACCGTAGTCAGTGAATGGTGCATGAGGGGGGACGGGTTCTCGACGCAATTCTCTGCCCACGATGCCGAAGGCAATGATGTCCGGCGCACGTATGACGCCGTTACAGGCATCATGCGGACCGTTAACGAGACCAAACGCGACGCCTTGAGGGTGGCGGCGATCAGGGAAGCCAATGACTTTGAGGGCTTCAAGGAACTAATGCTGGCGGCCGAAACAGGCGGCGTGACCGAAATCAAGGTTGGCCCTACGTGGGCCGAAGCCGAAGCGATCCGCGTGGCCGAAGCGTCGGCGAAGCAAGCCGAGTATGCAAAGGACTTGGCAAGGTGGGATGCTGACCATGCGGCGTGGGCGGCGTTGCCGGAGGCCGAAAAGACGTCCGATAGTGAACCCAAGCGCCCGCCGGAACCCGCCCCGTATGCCCCCAACCCGCAGCCGTGGAGGCCCGCGAAATGAGCGCGCGTCAGGTTATATGATCTCCAAAGCCATAGCCTTCTCCGCCGGCAGCCTGGCCGCCCTGGCCAGCGCCGCTCCGGCCTCCCCCGAGGCTCTGGAGGCGGTCAGCAAATGGCCGGTGACCGTGGTCCTGGGGGCCGTCTGCTGCTTCTGCGTGTACCTGATGTATCGGCAGGGCAGCGACTACCGGGCGAGCCTGGACAAGATTGCCGGTGCCCTCACGCACCTTTCCGAGAACCTGGCTCAGCGGCCGTGCATCCGGGATCCCCACAACGATTGAACCATGAACCCGTCACCCTTCATAGTCCAGTTGCGCGACCCGGAGGGTCGGTTCAGCGGCCCATTCCGGTTCCGGTATGTCAACGGGCGGGACTGGGCGGTGGCGGAGGATCTTTCCTATCGCACCAGGGCGGGGCCGGTGTCCACGGTTCGGGCTGGGTTCACGACCGACTTCGCCACGATCCCGCCGCCGCTCTGGCCCTTCATGCCGCCGGCGGGGGATGGCAGGAACTTCTACGGCCTCGCGGCGCTCTGGCATGACTGGCTGTACTGGCATGGGGCCGTCGAGGGGCGGCCGATCAGCCGCCCCTATGCCGACGGCATCTTCCTCGAACTCATGCGCTATCTCGGCGTATCGCGCCTGTTGGCCCGCATCATGTGGGCCGCTGTCCGTTCTTTCGGTTGGTACCAGTGGAACAAATACCGGAGGCACAATGAAAACCGCATCTATCCTTCTGGTCGCCCTGTTGCTCTGTAACGGCTGCGCGACGGCGCTCACGAACCAACTCCTGCAGCGGCAGGACGCGGTCCGGGTCGAGGTCGAGGGCAAGACGGTCATGGCCGGGGTGGACCTGTTCGCCCTGGACGAGGTCGCCGAGCATCCGTTCATCCACGGGTTCGCGGCGGTCCTCGATCTCGGAGCCGGCTATCTGGTCTACGACGCCTTGGAGGACAGCGGTGGAAGCAGCAGCTCCACGCACAGCACCACAGCCTACACGATCCAGACTGGCGACAACTCGCCCGTGTACTTCATGGAGAACTCCTCTGTGAACAACAACCAGAGCAGCACGCCGGCTCCGGTTGAGGATTCGGACAAACGCGCGCGGAGGGCCCGGTGAAAATCCTTGCGATCATCCTGGCGGCGATCCTGCTGGCCGGCTGCGGCACGCCGAAGGGCTACGACTGGGATACGACGCCGGACCACGATGGCGAGGAATACGTCGGAGGCACCCCGTGAAGCTTCTATGCGTGGACAGCCAGGGCGAGCGTATCCAGGCCCCGTATCGGGATCTCCTGCCCAACATCGAAATGCGCAGCACGCCCACGCCCGAGAAGTGGCGGGATGCAAAATGCCACGAACACGGCTCGCTTTGCGGCTGGCTGCTGGCGCTGCCCGCCCAAGCGGCGATCCTGGCCGGCGAGTTGACCGAGAAGGTCGAGTTGATCTTCTGCCGCATCTTCGATCAGAACGCCCGGTTCATTCCCGGCTCCGAGGAGCGTATCCTCGAGGTGATCCGCGAGGAGCGGCCGGACGTGGTCTCGCGGTCCTGGGGCCAGTGGGACCTGGACGATACACTCGGTGAGTTCTATGCGCAGGTCGAATGGGCCGACTGGGCCCAGCGTTACGCCGCGCTCCAGGCCGAGATCGGCTTTCTGGACGTCGGCGCCGCCGGCAACGATGACGACAACGACAAGGACGATGACATCGTCTACCCGCAGCGGCTCCTGGAGAACTGTTGCATCATCGGTGCGGCGCATCGGTCCGGCAAGCCGGCCGCGTGGTCAGGCGATGGGGCAGGGGTGCTTTGCGTGATGTGGGCCGATCGCGTCTATTCGCCGGACGCCACGGGCCGCTGGCGCTTGTGGTCAGGGGCCAGCGCCGCCACGCCGAAGTTCGCTGGGGCCGCGGCCCTGCGCCGTTTGCAGGCACCCGCGCTCAAAGTCGCGGTCATGCACGAGGCCACGCGGCCGACCAAGGCGGCCTATGCGAACATGACGCATCACGCGAAGTGGGGCTACGGCAACTGGGAAGAAGCCTGGCAGCGATATGCGCGGCTCATGCCCACCGAGTTGATGCCGCCGGCCGCGCCGGCTGGGATTCAGAGCCTCGTCGCGCCGATTGAGCTCTTCGAGTTTCGGCGGATGGTCTGAAGCGATTTTTCGACCCCCGACTTGTGCGAAAACTTGTGCTACCCCCCTGTGTTTTTGGGTGTTCATGAGTGTTCAGTCATTTTTCAGGCGTGCTTATGTAATATGCCCATCAGTAATGTAATGCGTTGATAATGGCCGTTTTAATTAAGAATATAATCATTGACAAAATAATAGCTAATGGGGTTGGGGTGCAAAAGGTCAGGAGTTCAAATCTCCTCGCCCCGACTCCTTGGTTGGTTAAGAAAACCGTCAGAAATGGCGGTTTTCTTTTTTTCTTAGTACGCCTAAAATCACCTGAACTCTACTAAAGATGGCAAATATGTGAGGATTATGTGAAACTTTGGCTTGTGCTTTGCCAGGGCTTTGCTACTCTTGCCCATGATTGCAGGGAGACCTTAAATGGCGCTGGAGATAAAACCTACAAGCCGTTGGTGGTATGGCCGATTTCAAGTCGGCGGCAAGACCATGCTGATCAACCTCGAGGTCGAGGTTCAAGGCAATCGGCCTCTTTCCATCACTCAAACGGGCGACGGAGCCTTTGAGCGGTCCCGTGGCAAGGCAATGGTTGAACACGATCGCCGTTTGGCGGACCTGAAAAACAAGCACAACATCGAGGAACTCACCCAACGCATGATCGAGGCCAAGACGGGATCTCGCCTCGATACCGTGAAGATCGCCGATCTTCCCACCGCCTGGGAACGCATACCCCGTCGACGAAAGCCGTCCGCCACTCGCGCCAAGACCTGCAAGGCCATCCTCCGGCGTTTCGTGTCTTTCATGAAGGACAAGTATCCGAACATCTCCGAGATGTACGAAATCACTCAGCCAATGACGCGCGATTTTCTCCAGGCCGAAGAGGAACGTGGCGTTACTGCCCGAACGTGGAACGTGACGCTCGCTCTCCTTCGATCCGTCTTCCGATACCTTCAGCCCGAAGCAGATGCCTACCGGCGGCACCTGATGAACTTGCCCGGCAAGGAAGAAGAGACGATTCACCGCCAGCCGTTCGCGCCAGACGAAATCCAAGCGATTCTCGAAGCAGCCCGCGACGATGAACAGATCTTCCCGGTGATCGTGACCGCCCTCTGTACCGCTATGCGGAAGGGCGATTGCTGCCTTCTACGCTGGAAGGACGTTGACCTTAAGAATGGATTCATCACGGTGAAGACCGGCAAGACCGGCGAGCGCGTCGAGATCCCCGTTCTGCCGATTCTGCATGACGTTCTCCGTCTCATTCCCCACACCAGGGGGGAATACGTCTTCCCGCAGATCGCCGCGCTCTACAAGAAAAGCTCCGATGCACCCGACCGGAAGTTGAAGCTCATCCTCGCCAAGGCCGGCTTCGTGGATGGCGACCTTGCCGATCGGATACGACGGTCCCCAGGCGAGATACTGCCGGTGCTGCCACCGAAGGAAACGCTCCGCCGCGGCCTGGAGGCGATCAATTCCGCCAAAGTCATGCGCCATCGCCGCGAGAACATGCGGAAGGTATTCTCGGCTTATATGGATGGCAAGGTCACCGCCGAGATTAGCAAGGATCTTCGTGTCAGCAAGGGGACCGTCTCCGGCAACCTGCGTGCCATTGAGAAGCTGATCGCCGCGCAAGTTATACGCCGCGCACAGACCCGAGTTCTTCCTGCCGTGTTCCGTGGCTCCATCCACGCCGATAGCGATGTCGGCCGGCTGAAGAAGGCCAGCGTCCGCGGCTGGCACAGCTTCCGAACCACATGGATCACCCTTGCCCTGTCCGCCGGCCTGCCCATGGAACTGGTCCGCCGCGTCTCCGGCCACACGACCACCGACGTGGTCCTGAAGCACTACTTCAAGCCCGGCCGCGAGGACTTCCGAAAGGCGATTCAGGCCGCCATGCCCAGGATGTTGACCAATGGCGAAAAGACCCGAGATGAGCAGATCGCCGACATTGTCACAAATTCCAAGCGAGAGAACGCGTGGCGTGATATTCAGGCGCTCAAAGCGCTTGTTCATCAATCCTGATTATATCAACCGGCTTTTCTCTCGCCCATCCGCCTAGCCGCTGTTAGGCTCCCGTTTCTTTCGAGCGCGAAAAGGAGAAATCGCAGGATCAAGTGCCAGCCAGTAGAGTCTATCCAAGACGATGCACAGATACGGACATGCTTGGGGGTTTCAATACGAAGAAGATTCAGAGTCTTATTGAGGAGCGCATCCTGCCATGAGGTTGACGCAACAACAGCTTGAGGCGCATCTGTGGGGTGCGGCGAACATCCTGCGAGGGAAGACGGCCGGGCAGGACTACAAGAACTACATCCTGTCACTGATGTTCTACAAGCGGCTATGCGATCAGTGGGAGTGCGAGGCCGACGAGGCGATTGCCGAGTTGGAGAAACAGCAGGGCCGTATGTTCAGCGAGAAGGAGCGGGCCCTGTTCCGGCGGCGCGGCGAACACCGCTTTAGCATTCCGGAAGGGTCACGTTGGGGCGATGTGCAGTCCGCTTCGACGAACCTTGGCGAGGTGCTCACCAAGGCCATGCGCGCCGTGGCGGCGGCGAATGAGGAACTGCGCGGGGTCTTTACGGTGGACTGGAACCAGCCGGCGCCGGATGGGTCCGGGCGGCCGCTGATCCCGAACGAGGTCGTGCATGCTCTGATTCAGCATTTCGATGAACACGATCTATCAAACTCGAGCGTTCCAGCGGACATTCTCGGGCGGGCGTACGAGTACCTGATCAAGCAGTTTGCCGATGATGCCGGAGCAAAGGCCGGCGAGTTCTTCACCCCGCCGGAAGTCGTGGATGCCCTGGTGCGGATGCTGGAGCCGAAACCGGGCGACACGATCTATGACCCGACCGCGGGAAGCGGCGGGATGCTCGTGCATTCGGCGGACTACCTCCGGGAACACGGGCACTTTGCGACGGCTGCGCAGTACTTTGCCCAGGAAATGAACTGGGGCAACGCGGCCATCGGCAAGATCAACTCCGTGCTGCACGGGTTGGAGGCGGAGATCAAGGCGGGGGCCAGCACGATCACCGATCCCCAGTTTGTGGATGGCGGCCAGGTTCGGAAATTCTCGCTGGTGCTTGCCAATTTCCCCTTTTCCGATGAGTTCTGGTGGGTGAAGCCCGAACAGCAGACGGACGACAAGAAGAAGAAGGACAAGCTAAAGAAGGAGATCTTCGGCAAGGAAGGCTTTAAGGATCCTTACGGGCGGTTCGGGCGCGGGACATCGTTTGCCGCGCCGCCGGCGGGGTATGGGGACTATGCCTTCATCCTGCACATCCTTGCCTCGCTCACGGATGACGGCCGGGCCGGGATCGTGTGTCCCCAGGGCGTGCTGTTCCGCGGGCAGCCGGAAGTTGAGGAAGAGACCGGCGAGTTCCACAAGGACGGCAACCCGAAGATCAAGCGGCGCAAGGCCGACGACGAGCATCTGATCCGGCACGCGCTCCTGCAAAGCCGCGTCGTCGATGCCGTGATTTCCCTGCCCCTCAACGTCTTCTACGGCGCCGGGGTGCCGGCGTGCCTTGTGATCCTTCGCAAGAAGCGGCCGAAAGCGCGGCGCGACCAGTTGCTGCTTGTCTATGCCGCCCAGCACTACCGGGAGCTTTCGGCGCAGAACGAGCTGCGACCCCAGGACGTGATGCGCATCCTGGTGCATTACCACGCCTACGGCGATGCCGCGAAAGTCGGCAAGCTGGTTGAGGAGCATGGCGCGCGTATCCGCAAGCAGATCGACCTGCGGGAAGAGGACGAGGTCGGGCGGATCATAGCCGAGTATCAGGAGTACGCGGACAGGTTGGCGAAAGTCGATGAGGCCATTGAGACCGGACAAGGACGACACGAAGGTCGTCCCTCCATTGGAGGGTCGGGCTCCGTCCCGACCGTTCTTGCATCGAGCCTCGCGAAACTGGAGAAACAGCGCGAGAAGCTCGTGGCCAAACTGTCCGAGCGCGACGAGAAGATTACCGAGAGTCGGCGGCGCGCGGAGAGCGACCGCCGGGATGTCGCGACGGTCGGGGAAGAGTTGGAGGCGCTCTATGCCGACCCCGACGAGTTGCTCAAACACGTGCGCGTCGTGGGCCCCAACGAAATCGAGGAGAACGAGTTCAACCTGAACATCCCTCGATACGTAGATACGTTCGAGCCGGAGCCGCGAATTGAGGTCAAGGATGCGCTCAAGGCTCTGGCGGCGTCGGAAAAGGGCGTGAGGGACGCGGAAGTCGCGTTGGGGAAGCTGTTGAGGGCGGCGGGCTATGGAGAATAGGCACCGCCAACGACCGCTCGGCGCACATCCCATCTACTGGGCTTCCTTCCGCGCGAAGCCGCCCCTGAGCTGGCGTGTTTCGGCAGTGGGAGCGCTGGCGGCTAGTTTCAAAGGCAAACTTCCGACTACAACGACTGAGAAGCCAACCGCCCGGTCCCGCCCTTACTTACTCATGGAAGGACTTCGTGGAGGTTCGCATGTTTTTACCGAGGACACGCATCTACCCTCCGTCACCGAGACAGACACCGTTGTCATTGCCGACGGGTCTAAATCTGGTTTCGCAGTTCGAGGCGTTGCTGGCGTCGTGGGGTCGACGCTCCTGGGGTTTCGGGCCCGCAACGGAGTTGACGCGAGTTTCCTATACCATCTTCTGGCGTCGTTGTTTCAGTACCTCAACTCGACCACTACGGGCACCGCAATCCCGCACTTGGATCAGGATCTTCTGTTGCGCCTGCCTATTGGATTGCCGCCAACAGTCGACGAGCAGGCAGCGATTGTGCGGATTCTGGATGCGGTGGACACGGCGATTGAGCGGACGCGGATGGCGGCGGAGCGGGCGTGGGTGGTCGGTCGCTCGTTGATTGCTAACCTGCTTCGATGCGGGATTGGCTGCGACGGACGAACGCGAGACCGAAAGACTGAGCCTGCTTCTTTCGTGCGAACCGCGGCGGGATCGCTGCCATCGGCATGGAGGTTGAGTTCCGTCGCCGATGAATTCGACTTTCAGAACGGGTTCACGCTGAACGCAGAACGTCGGAATGGGGGTCGAAAGCGACCTTATCTGCGAGTGGCAAATGTCCAGCGAGATGCCGTCAGCTTGGATGACGTTCATGAACTCGATGCGGGTGACGCTGAGTTCGAGCCCCGCAAGCTGGAGTTGAACGACCTTCTCGTTGTCGAAGGACACGCGGACAGGATGCAGATCGGGCGCTGCGCGTGCGTGGCCGAAGAGGCTGTGGGAATGACGTTTCAAAATCATCTGTTCCGACTGCGAACGCATGGCGATGTATCGGCGGCGTTCGGTTGTCTCTGGCTGAACTCCCAATATGCACAACGGTACTGGAATGCACGTTGCGCAACGAGTTCGGGGCTAAACACCATCAATCAACGAATGCTGAAACGCATGCTTGTACCCGTCGTTCCTCCTGAGGAGCAAGACGCAATAGTGCGGCTTGCGGGAGCCGCGAAGTCCAAGGTCGCCGCCTTGGCGAGCAAGGAAGCGGCCCTGCGCGACCTCAAGCGTGCGCTCATGGATGACTTGCTGAGCGGCCGTGTGCGCGTGGACGCGACCAGGATCGGGGGTGCGGCATGAGGCCGAAGCCATGTGTCAGGGTGCTACTAACGATAGTCAATTCAGTAGTTGTGCGACAATTACTAATCTGGTAGATATTAGTACATGGTTGACATTATGAAGACCCCACAGAGACCGCCAGCGATGGTGGCGTTGATCAGCAAGTACCTGGAAACGAATAGGTTCGATGAGATTCTACGGGTCGCTGTCGAACCGGCGGACGACTACCTGCACTGGGACAAGCTGAGGCATTTGACGCCACCGGAAGGGCTAACTGCCGAGGAATGGTGGCTGGGGATCAAGCTGTGCCGTCAAGGGCTCCTGAAGCCGCTCCCGCTGCTCGACAAGGCCGGCAAACCCTTCCGGTTTGGCGTGCCCGACTTGGTGCAGGCGGAGCTGCACGATATTGACGTGGGCGCCGGGCGGTCCATCGGCATTCCGGAGCCCATTACGAATCCGCAGACGCGCGACAAGTACCTTATCCGCTCGCTGATCGAGGAAGCGATCACGTCCAGCCAGCTCGAAGGCGCGGCAACCACCCGTGAAGTGGCCAAAGAGATGATCCGAACGGGCCGTCGTCCGCGGGACATCAGCGAGCGCATGATTCTGAACAACTACCTGACCATGCAGCGAATCGTTGAACTGAAAGGAGAGACCCTTTCTCCGGAGCTGGTGTTCACGATCCATCGGCTTGTGACCGAGGAGACCCTTGACGATCCGACGGCGGCCGGCCGGTTCCGCAGGCCGGACGAGAAGCGCATCGTGGGCGACGACTTCGGCGAAATCTTCCATGATCCTCCGGATGCCAGCCAGTTGGATGAACGCTTGCGGGCCATGTGCGATTTTGCCAACGGCAAGACCCCGGGGTTCTTCGTCCATCCGGCGGTGCGGGCAATCCTGCTGCATTTCTGGCTGGCGTACGATCACCCGTTTGTGGACGGCAACGGTCGTACGGCGCGGGCCTTGTTCTACTGGAGCATGTTGCACGCGGGCTACTGGCTATTCGAGTTCATTTCGATCTCGAGCATTCTGAAGAAAGCGCCGGTCCGGTACGGATTGTCGTTCCTGCACAGCGAGACCGACGATAACGATTTGACCTATTTCATCGTGGCGCAGGCGAAGGTGATACGCCGGGCCATCGAGGGGCTGCACACGTATATAGATCAGAAGACCGTGGAAGTGAGGGAAGTGGAGGCGCGCGTCCGGGCTCTGGATCTCTTCAACCACCGACAGGCGGATCTGATCCGGCATGCGTTGAAACACCCCTATCAGGAGTACACCATCAGGAGTCACGGCAAGAGCAATAATGTGGTGTATCAGACCGCACGGACCGATTTGCTCGACCTGAGGGCGCGCGGGGTGCTGGAACAGAAAAAGCGAGGCAAGAAGATTATCTTCACCGTGCCGCACGACCTGGCCGATCGGCTGAAACGCATGGAAAAGGAAGCCAAGGTCTCATGAGTGAGTACGATATGGTAGAGCGGCCGATCCTTAATTGGCTCTGCGGGGACAATTATGAGGCCTACGATGCCGGTCGCGCGGGTCTGGTGGGCGGTCTTGGATGGACGTACCGGAGCGAGACAGCGATGGCTGCCTACGGCCGGCCGCTGGAGGACCCGCTCGTCGAGCGTATCCTGGTGGACAAACTGAAGGCGATCAATCCGGGCGTGAACACGGACGCACAGGCGATGATGGCGGTGGCGGCGCTGCGGAGGGCGATGGTTCTGCCGGATAAGTTGACGGCGAACAGCAGGACGTTGGAACTGTTACGGGATGGCGTGACGCTGCAATTGACTCCGGGGGCGGATGCGACGACGGTGAACTTCATCGAATTCGATCCGAACAAGCAGGACATCAACGATTACACGGCGACGAATCAGTACCGCGTTCAGGGCGTGAAGCAGTGCCGGGAGGATACGGTACTGCTGGTGAACGGCATGCCCCTGGTGATCGGCGAGTACAAGAGCTACATCGCGAGCGGCAAGGACTGGCGCGAGGCGGTGCTTCAGCTCCACCGCTACCAGCGGCAGGCGCCTCTGATTCTGGCCTCCAATGTCTTCTGCGTCGCCGTCGACGAGGACGAATTCCGGTACGGGACGGTGCTCTTTCACGAGGCCGAGAAGGAGGAAATCGAACGCCACATGGACGTATGGGGGCGGTGGCTTAGTCTGTATCCCGAGAAGAAGGGATACTGGAACGAGCCAGGAGCGGACGACGCCGACGACCCTCTGGAAGTTCCGGTCAAAGGGCTGCTGCGGCTTAAGCCCTGTCATGTGCTGGACTTTCTCCGGCATTTCGTGGTGTTCGAGACGAAGCGGGGCAAGACCACGAAGAAGATCGCGCGGTATCAGCAGTTCGAGGCGGTGAACGATATCGTGGACCGTGTGCTGGCGCTATACGGCAAGGATGTGGAGCCCCAGGAGCGTACCGGGCTTATCTGGCATACGCAGGGCTCGGGTAAGACGCTGACGATGGTCTATACGGGGTATAAACTGCGGCGGCATCCGGCGCTGGAGAATCCGACAGTGCTGATCATGGTGGACCGGCGCGATCTGAAGACCCAGGTGGGCGACGACTTCATTGCGTGCGATTACCCGAACATCGAAAAGGCTCTGGGGGTGGATGACTTGAAAAAGAAGCTGCGCGCTGGATGGCGGGGAACGCTGGTGACAACGATCCAGTCGTTCCAGAAAATGGACGATCTTGAGCCGATTGATCGTGACGACATCATCTGTCTCGTGGACGAATGCCATCGCACACAGAAGAGCGCGAGGAGTGCATGAGCGGCGAAAGCTATGCGATGACGATGCGGGCGAAGCTGCGTAACGCGTTCCGCTTCGGCTTCACCGGGACGCCGATCGACAAGACGATGCAGAATACGCACCGTGATTTCGGTCCAATGATCGAAGGCGAGCAGGAGCGATACCTGAGCTACTACGGTATCCGCCGCGCGATCAAAGACGGCGCGACGCTGGAGGTTCACTATGTGCGGGACAAGGTGCCGTTCAACGTGGACGAACAGGCTCTGAATATCGGATACGAGCAAATCTGCGAGGAGATGGAGGTCGAGGACGAGGAAGCGAAGGACAACATCCAGCGGCAGAAATCCAAGTGGAAGGAATTGGCCCGCCATCCTGACCGCGTGGAGATCGTTCTGGAAAAGATGATCGAACATTTCCTGGCCTATCCGGACCCGGACGGGTTCAAAGCCCAGCTTGTGGCCGTGGACCGCAAGGCTTGTGCGATTTACAAAGACAAACTGGACGAAAAGCTGCGGGTACGCGGTCTGCCGCCGGAGTGGGCGGACGTGATCGTTTCATCGGCACAGAACACGGCCGACGAGGATGTCCGGCGTTTCGAGTATCCGAAAGCAAAACAGGACGATCTGATCGAGTGGTTCAAGCTGACGCCCACGGAGTGGGAAGAGAAGAACAAGGAACTGCACGGTGACTCCAGGGAGGAGTGGCGCCCACCACTGAAGATACTGATCGTCTGCAACCGTCTGCTGACCGGCTTCGATGCACCGGTGGAACAGGTGATGTATCTGGACAAGCCGTTGCGGGATCACAACCTGCTTCAAGCCATCGCGCGCACGAACCGGCCCCTGCCTTCGATGAAGAAGCGGACGGGCGTGGTGGTGGATTACTTCGGGAATTTCGACCGGTTGGAGAAGGCGCTGAACTTCGATGAGAGCGTCCGCGAGGAATCGCTGATCGACTGGAAGGCGCTGAAGGAATCGGTGTCCGGCGAGGTGGCTCGGTGTCGAGAGCTGTTTGACGGGATTTCGATGGAGGCGCGGCGCGAGCATCTTCTGGCGGCTCTGCGACGGCTCCGTCCGCCGGAGGCGGCGAAGACGTTCGAGCAGAATTTCAAAAGCCTGGAACGGTTATGGGAAGCGGTATCGCCGGACCCATGCCTCTATCCCCTGCGGCATCAGTACAACTGGCTGTGCAGCATCTTTATTGCCTGGCGGCGGCGGCAGAGGGGGAGCCGGGAAACACACAACGAGCTGGCGGCGAAGACCCGGAAGCTGATCGAGGAGAACACGTCCTTCATGGAGATGGCGGAGGCGCTCCCCGTGTTCAAGATCGACGCGGAGTACCCTGCGCGGCTCGACGATTTGCCCTCACCCTCCGACAAGGCTGCGGCGCTGGAAGCGGCGCTGACGGCGGAGTTGGCGGAGGATGATCCCAGTTTCACATATCGGTTGCTGGGCGAGCGACTGAAGAAGCTGAAGGAACGGAAGGACGCGAGCGACGAAGCGACGGCGCGGCGGCTGCGCGAGTATGAGGAGATCGCCGCCGAAGCGGCGAAGACCAAGCAGGAGCCGGAGCGCCTGAACCTGACACAGGCCGGGGAATATGGGCTGTTTACAGTCCTGCGCGAGTACGCGAAGAGCAAGAGCGAACACTACCTGGCCGATTGCGCGCGCCGAATGGTGGGACATCTCCGGAAACATCAGTTGCTTGCTGCCGGATGGAGCTATCCAAAGGCCGGCGGAGGGTGGAAGCGCGTTGAGCGTTCGCTGCTTGCTGAATCCTGGAACCCGGCTTACGAGGCGCTCGGGTTCGGTACGGAGGAGGAAGCCCCGGCGTTTCTGGTGCCCGCAGTGGAGGAACTGGCGAAGAGCGACACATGAGGTCTGGCGCTTGAGAAGATCCGTGATCCAAAGCATCACACTGGACGGCAAGCGCGTGGAGTATCGCCTAGTCGGATCGAGGAGTTCCAAGCGGTCCCGGATACGCGTCGGACTGGACGGCGTCGAGATCATTCAACCGGTAGAAAAAAACGCGAGCGATGCCGAGGCCTTCTTGGTAAAACACCGTAGATGGGTCGCGGAACAGCTCGAAAGGATAGCGCGGTTGAGTGTCGTGCGAGCACCCATGCGCCGAAAGGATGGAGAGCTTCTGTTCCGCGGTGTTCCTACGCCGTTGCGTGTCGTTTCCATCCAGGGCCGAAAGGGCGCCAATCGCGTATTCTTTGATGGAAAGGTGTTAAGGGTTGAACTCAGTGAGACCGCCCGCACGTCGGTGGCTCGCAGTCTTGAGAACTGGCTCCGCAAACAAGCCCGATTGGTAGTCACCGAAGAACTGGGCAGGGTGACAAGGAATCTCAAACGCTCACCGAACCGCGTCTACGTAATGGGGCAGCGGACAAAGTGGGGCAACTGCTCTTCGTTGCACAATCTGTCCTTTTCTTGGCGCCTCATCATGGTGCCTGAATACGTCCTGCGCTACCTTGTAACGCATGAGACCGTTCATTTGGCGGTACCCGACCATTCTTCGCGGTTCTGGCTGACAGTCAAAAGTCTTTGCCCCGAGACCGAGTTGGCGAAGCAGTGGCTGAGCCGGCATGGGGAAAGCCTTCCCTTGGAACTGCATTCGATTGTTAAAGGAGCGTCGCCATGAGCAAACGCGCACAACTTGTTTGTCAGCACCTAGAGAATATTTCGCGTGAAGCGCTGGAGCGGAACCAGGAAATCATCCGGCAGTATGTCCGGGCACGCCAGTGAGTGTACGCCCTGTATCGCAAGGGCAAGCTCTACTATGTAGGACTGGCAACAAATCTTCGCAACCGGCTCAAACACCATCTCAAAGACCGGCACGGTCTTTCATGGGATCGTTTTTCAGTCTACCTCACCATCGGTGACCATCACCTGCGGGAGCTTGAAGCTCTGATTTTGCGTACCGTGAAACCGAGCGGCAATAAACAGAAGGGTAAATTTGCGAAATCCGAGGATCTCCGCCGCCGTTTCAGACGCGACATCAAGCGCTGTGTACTTGCCCAGCTTGACGGCCTTTTCAGCGACTATCTCCCCAAGAGAAGGTCGCGCAAACCCGTCGCCCACGAGGAAGGTCGCACCCCTGTTCTGGCTGCCTACATCACCGCACCCATGATTTTGAAGGCCAGGTACAAGGGAGATACCATCAAGGCGCGTCTTCGCCGTGACGGTTCGATCCTCATGGGCGAGAAGGTCTACACATCACCTTCAGTCGCGGGCGCGCATGCGTGCAAGCGCCGCACCTGCAATGGCTGGAAGTTCTGGCAATACGAGCGCGCGCCCGGTGACTGGGTGTTTCTTGATGCGTTGCGGCGGTAGTCTTATGTGGAGGTTCGATTGTCATGAAAATTGAAGAGATCATTGAGGAATTGTCCGGGATCAAGGCAAAGTATTTCGCTGCCGCCCAGGTCAAGATCGACGATGCATAGGAACTGTTGGCGGAGGCGGCACACATCGGGATGGTGCCCCCGGCACCATTGCCATGGTGGCCCAACTCGGCGGAGTTGGTGCCGCTTGGACTCCGTCTTCTTGCCACGCGTGATCCGCTGAATCCGAAGGATGGCCGCTGTTGACGGAGACTGACGGAATCGTTAGGTTTTAACCCGAGAAAGAGAGTGCTCTGAATGGGCCATGTCAGGCTTGGGGCGCTTCCTCACACAAAGCGCTGGACGAAGATCGTAGACCTGATCACAACCGGGGCTGACGCGGCCAAGGTTGCGAAGGCCACGATTGAGGCTTCCCAGAAAGCACTGACGTACGTTCAGGGAGATGCGGGTTTCCGTGAAGCGGTCCAGCTTCTGGTGGAGATCGGGCAGGCCGGGAGCCAGAAGGACCCGGCCGCGTATCTCGCAAAGGCTGGCATTCAACTCCCGTCTCAGCCGAGCCTGACTGACGTTGCGGTCGGGATTGCCCAGGCATTAGAGCGAAGGATCAACAGCAGTGGAAAGCAGTCCGAATTCGGCGAGAAAGCGCGGTCGGCGTTGGTGGGGGCTGTGACGGAACATATAGAGAAGCGGATGGGCACGCTCCTGAGCGGGGCGGGAGAAGACGCGGCCCTCGGGTTGAAGGGGTTGCACACGGAGAAGGGGTTCGGCGAGCTTGGCCGGAGTTTCTTCTCAAAGTTGACGTACGGGTGCATGGACTGGTTCCTCAGCCGAACACTGTCGGCGCATGTGGGAGCGGGGCAACGGTTCGCAACGATGAACCAACTGGCACAGTTCGAGAGCGCCCTGAAGACGCATTGCGAGGAATCGTCCGTGATCGTGCAGGACTACTGCGGGGAATGGTTTGCGAAGCATCGCTACACGGAGGGCGGGCGGATCTCTGGGAAGTCGATCGACGGCTTCGGTTGGTTCGGGGTCGAGAAGATGCGTGGCGAGTTCGCGTTCGAGGGCAAAGGCGATGGCGATTGACCGGGTAATTGTCTGCGGTGGTGTGAAGTTCAGCGGGGCCGGATCGGACCAGGCCTTGCGGCTCAATCTATGGAGCGGCAAGAGTCGCGATAACGTGAGCCTGCATTTCGAAGACATTCATGCCCGCCTGCTGCGCGATGTGCCCCCCCTTTTCGCGGACCTGGTGGAGATTGCGTCGTATGTTTACTGCGCGGATCAAGCGATCGATCGCGGCGCCTACGATGTGGATACATTCGGCGCGAACTGGCGGCGGGACTTGCACTTCCACATTCCGGTCCGGCAACGGGATTTCTGGGCTTCGGCTGAAGTGCAGAATCTCCTGCGCGGGACGGTCGGGTTTCTCTCCGATGACCGATACGACTTCACGTTCCATTCCGTGCGGGGCGCCCCGGGTTTTCAGCAATATCTGGAACTCGCCGATTCAAACGGGCCGATTGGCGATCCCGAACAGGTGATCATGTTCTCTGGTGGGCTGGATTCGCTGGCCGGGGCCGTTGAGGAGATCGTGGGTCAGAAGCGGCGCGTGATTCTCGTGAACCATCGGCCTACCGTGAAGTTCTCGGGGAAACACAAGGTGCTTGTGGGGCTCCTGTCGAAGTACGCGGGGCGCTTCGCGCCGGCGCATCTGAGGGTGCGAGTGCACAAGCAGAGCGACCTGACTAAGGGTTATACCCAGCGCTCGCGCTCATTCCTGTATGCCGCGCTCGGCGCGACGGTGGCCCACATGGTTGAGTTGCGGTCCGTGCGGTTCTACGAGAACGGTGTGGTTGCGTTGAATCTGCCGGTGTGCGCTCAGGTTGTGGGCGGGCGTGCAACACGGACCGCCCATCCGCGAGTGCTGCAAGGTTTCCAGAAGTTGGTTTCGCTGGTAGCTGGCGAAACGTTTGAGGTGGAGAACCCATTCGTCGAAATGACCCGGGCGGATGTCGTGCGGAAGGTCACTGAACGGGGATGCAGTGCTTTTATCCCCCATTCGAACAGTTGCGCCCACATCTGGCAGCGGAGCAACGAGAAGCCGCATTGCGGTGTGTGCTCGCAGTGTATTGACCGGAGGTTCGGAGTCATCGCAGCGGATGCCGAGCAGTTCGATCCTGTTGCGAGTTATGGCTTGGACATGTTCATCGAGTCGATGCCTGCAACCCTGGACAAGATGATGATGGCGACGTTCTTGGAGCGGGCAAACAGCGTCAATGGTCTGCATACGCAGGGGGAGTTCATCATCCGCTTTCCAGAAGTGCTGGACATCCTGCCTTACCTGAAGGGGAAGGCCGACAGCGCATGCGGGAGAGTTCTGGATCTGTACAAGCGGCACGCGCTGGAAGTGAGTCGGGTCGTGGACCTGATGATGGCAAGGCACGGAAAGGCGGTCCGGGAAAGGACTCTGCCAGGTGACTGCCTGCTGCGAATCGTGTATGAATCGGCGAGCGTGGTCTCCGTCCCGACGAAGAAGGCGGAGGCCGGCGCGACTCCAAGTCAGGATGCGGGACCGAGCGTTGAGCCGGTCTGGGTGAACGATGCGTACGGTTTTGACCTGAATGGGAAGAGCATGCGGATGTTTGGCGGGCGGTTCTGGATTGGTGCGGCGGTCACGCCGCGCGATTTGTCGAAGCCTTGCGCCGGCCGGGTGAGGCTTGCTATGCAGGACTACGCCATCGAGTTCAATGTGCTCGGTCGCGAGCCGTTGAAGCCGGCGCGGATCGTGCGGGTTGTGACAGAGGGGAATGCGCTGTGTGTGGAGTTCGAGGGTGGCGGGGTACGGAAGATTGATGCCGTCACGTTCCCCGATCTTTCAGAGGCCGAGAAGTCGGTGGTGCGCGGCGCCGTTCTTTCCAGGGGGATGGCCGGGGATACGATCTTCGGGTCCCTGCCCACCGCGTCGTTGCTCAATGGCTGGAAGTCAATCCGGTTACCGAGCGGAAAATTGCTAGATCTCGGCGGACGACTGGCATCGCGTGGCTTGATTCTTGAGGCCGTGTGGAAGTACTGCCTTGATAAACGTATACTACAGTTCCCCTTCGAGACTGTCTTGGCTAATTATAACAAGACCGTCGCGCCCGGCTCGCAGAGAATCGGCGGACGTTTCGAGCACGATGTTTTCCGCAAGCAGAAGGAAGAGTTCAAAGAGATGTTCGAGCGCATCGGCGCTGAGAAGGATCAGGTATACCGGCTAAGGGTTCGTTTCATCTCGCCAAGTTGATGTCTTAGCGCTTGATCTTAGTGGGGGCTCGTGTCCGCCAAGAGGCGGGTGCGTGCCTCTCTTTTCTTCTTCCACCCCCCTAGTTTCGTTCCATGGCGTTCCATGAGTTCCCACTTGTGGTTCCATGCCGGTTCCCGCGCATTCTGCGATCTTGGTCTCGTTAAAGGCAAAAACCAGAAAGAAGGACGCCATATGCGAGAACGAATTAAAAGCGATAGGCAGGCGAAGGCGGAATTAGCTGTCCTTCGCGGTCGTAAGCAGGATGCGCGGTTTCAGCAGCTCATAGACTTGGCGAATAACGGCGATGCCGAGGCGATCGGCGATCTGTTCCGCGAATTCGGCTTCGTGTTTGAGGAGGAAGGTAGTGCCCATGAGCGTATTTGAGGAACTCATGCAGGCATCGCTGTCCGCCTCAGACGAACGCAAACAGCAAGCGCTAAACGTACTCCGAGGCCTACCTTCGGAATCCGCGACCACCGTTGAGCCGTACCTCACTTTGAAGGCCGTTGCTCTCAAGCTTAACCTTGACCCGTCCACACTTTGGCGATGGCGCGTGCCCAAGCACACTTTGAGCGGCCGGCCGCGCTTCCTGATCTCAGAGATCCAAGCATATCTGCAATCCACTGAGTTCAAGCTCCGCGCGCAGGAGATCCGTGCCGAGCGCCGGGAGAAAAATGGAGCCCGTCCATGAACCTCCGCATCGACACCCGCGAACAGCGCCCCCTCGACTTCACCGGCCTTATCGAACCCGTCCGGATCGTCCAGGGCACCGTCCCGGTCTTCGACTACGCCTGGGCCGGTGACGAGGCGCTGTTCGCCGTGGAACGTAAGTCCCTGGCCGACTTCATCGAGTCCGTGGTCATGCAGGACCGCTTCCGCCGGGAACTCCAGAAGATCAAGCGGGCCCGCGCCGCCGGGATGAGCCGCATCTACTACGTGGTCGAGGCCAACTTCCACGACATCATCCGCTTCGATTACAGCCGCTTCACCAGCGGCCGGGTCCATTGCGATCTTGTTTTCAAGCGCTGGCGCGAACTGGACTATTTCCATGACGTTCACGTCGTCTGGGCCGGTGACGAAGTCGGCGCCGCCCACGCCGTGTTCCTGCTTCTGAAGTCCCGCCTCGAGGATCTGAAACAGCAGCAAACAGGAGAACCCGCCCATGACTGACCACGCCAAGCATTCACCCAGCAGCTTGAAAGCCAAGTCCATCTGCCCGCACTGGCAAAACACCGGCGAGACCAGCGCCGCGGCGGAGGAGGGGACCGCCCTGCACCGCGCCTGTGAGACCGGCGACCTGGCCGGCCTGAACGAGGAACAGACCCACTCGGTCCGCATGTGCCTCGACTACGTGCGGCCCCTGATCGAGGGCGGCATCAGCGTCCACCGCGAGCAGCGTCTGGACGTGGCCGGTCTGACCTTCGGCACGGCCGATCTGATTGTCATGACCGGCGACAACCACGCCCACGTCATTGATTTCAAGTTCGGCCGGGTGAAGGTGGATGACGCCGAGCAGAACCTCCAGGGCTTCGCTTACGCCCTGGGCGCCATGAACGAGTGCGGTGTAGAACACGTCACGGTCCACTTCCTGCAGCCGCGATGCGACACCGTGTCCGTGGCCCGGTTCAGCCGCCAGGCGGACGGCCAGCGCCTCTACGACGCGATCCACACGGTCATTCTGAATGCCGAGAACCCGGCGGCCCCGTTCCGGCCCGCGCCGGACAATTGCCGCTTCTGCGGGGCGCATATCGAGTGCCCCGCGCTCCGGGAAAAGGCCCTGACCGTTTACCAGGGCTACGCGGAGGACGCCCTGCCGATCCCGGCCGAGTTCCACCCCTCGAATATCGCCGACCCGCGCCAGATGGCCGTGGCGCTGCAGTTGGCCCCCGTCCTGGAGAAGTGGGCCGAGAGCGTACGCAAGCACGCCATGGACATGGTCAAGGGCGGCGCGGAGATCCCCGGCTACGAGCTCCGGTTCCGCACCGGCAAGCGGACCGTGCGCGATGTGGTCGAGGTTTGGACCGCGATCGAGGGCCGTCTCGGCATCACCCAGCTCGATTATTTGCAGGCCTGCACGATCAGCCTGCCCCAGTTGGAAAAGATCGTGGCGGAACACCAAGAAAAAGGAGGCGGCGCGGCAGCGAAACGAAAACTCACGCAGTTGTTGCAGGAGGCCGGGGTCGTGGTTCCCGGCGAGGAAGTCGAATACCTGGCAAAAGCCAAATAGGAGAACGAGCAATGGCAACGATGACATTCAGTAAGCCGGCCCCCGCCCAGGAGCAGGGCGCCGAAGTCAGTGAGAAGCAGGTCCCGGCGGTCGTGGCGCGTGAAGACTCCGCCGCGGTGGCCGTGGCCGCCCCGCCCGTCGCGGGCGACATCAGCGGCGAGCTGCACCGGTCCATGATCATGGTCCCGCGTCTGAACGTGGTCCGGGCCGTGGGCGGGCTGTCCGAGCAGTTCGACGCCGGGTCGGTAGTGTTC